>NZ_MPOB01000016.1 GCF_002148795.1 Oceanibaculum nanhaiense
AGAACCTCCCACACACCATGTCCACTTCACGCTCCCGACGCTGCCTCCAATACCCACACAGTTCCAGGCAGCAGACTTGGGCAGCACACCCAGAAAACCAGACTGGGAACAGCCACAAAACTTCGCCGGCATGCAAAACCAGCATGCCCGGCCACCACCACACCCGGCGCGGGGTGGAGCAGCCCGGTAGCTCGTCAGGCTCATAACCTGAAGGTCGCAGGTTCAAATCCTGCCCCCGCAACCAAAATTCTAAAACAAAATCAATAAGAAAGGTCGCCGTAGGGCGGCCTTCTCTTTATCTGAAATCCGATGCAGCTACCATATAGCTACCATCCGAAATCGTATTCTGGCGTAGATCGGAACCAGGAAAGCCGGCTTGCACCGGTGCTGAGCACCGAGTGACGAAATCTGGCCTGCGGAGGTCGACGGAGGTTTCTACGCTGGTGGGGGCCGGGGATCGAGCTGTTCTTGCTCCAGCGCCTGCCCATCGCTTGATTGGAGCCATTGGGCAAGAGACCCGATTTCTCCACCATGACCAGCCAACCGCTCCAGGCCGGCTCGAGACTTGAGCGGCGTTCCCCAATTTGTTGCCAGTTCTGGCGCCATATCGTGCAGTCGAAGGGGGACACCGCAGGCGTCCTCCAGGTGCTTGGCGATCCGCAATCCGCCAGCATCTATGTCCCCCCAATGGAACAATGGAGCCGGCTGCGCCACTCGGACCATGTGTACGATGCCGGCGAGAACATCGCGCGCCGGAAATCCGTCGCTGAGTAACGCAAGATATTGCCCTTCGATCTCCATGCAGTATCGCCAGAAACTCGTCGGGTTCTCGATGATGATCGTGTAGTCGACCGGCGAATGCAGCGTTGCCGACCGGACCGTAGACCAGGGAAGCCCGACGAACGGCACGCCGCTGCCTTCAAGTCGGATAGTATCGGACGTGACACTAACAGGGCCCCTCAGGAATAGTGGGTGGGCGCGGCGCACAATACCGTGCGCTTGAAGAACCTCTCGGGACTCCAGATCTGACGTTGCCGGACTCCAGCGTCGCAACAACGCGGCCACGCGACCTTCGTGACGCTCGAGCGCCTTGCTGTCACCGACGGTCCGCCGGGAGAATGTCCGATGATCGATGTCGCGCCCGGCCCAGTGAACGATTCCATGGGTCAGGCGAAAGACTTCAATGAGGCCATCGGGATCGGTCGGCCCCAAATCGAGGACTCTGCGATTGATTGCCCACGCAGCCGACGCCTCGCTAAGGACGGCCTGAAAAAATGGTTCGTGAAGGATCTCAGGGCATGCTGACTCGATACGCTGACGCGCCGTTCCGGCGATATCGGCCGAAGGCAGCCTGTTGAGAAAGCGATAGAGTGCATCAGCATCGGTGAGGCGGACGCGCGCGATTTCATTGGTAAACCGCCCGAGGCGATCCTCCTCGAGGCGAATCCCGCCGGCACGTTCGGCATCGCGCAATACGCGATGAAGAGAGTCTTGCTCTGCGGGCCCACCGACGCGGTTGTAGTCAATGCGCTGGGTGATATCGCGAACGCGTTCCCGGGGGGATTCGTGACGATCAAGCAAGCTGTTCAGGATGTCGTCACCGGTGACACTTTTATTCGGCGGCATCCTGACTCTCTCGTCGGACGACTTCCTCGAAGTAGGCACGAGGCTTGTGCATCGGGTTCTCCAACTGCAAGAGCTCGTGCGCGGGCGCATGCATATGCTGCGGCGTTGCCTGAATGCGGCGCCCCACACGTATGATCGAGATCAGCGTGTCGAACGTCTCCTGATACAAAGCCTGGTGCGTCTTGGGCGCAGCCATAATGAGCTGAAGACCGAGCGCCTTATAGAAGCTGATGATCTTGTAAATATTTTCAGGATCCAGCTTCTCGAAGGCTTCGTCCATCAAGAGCAGCGCCGACTGCGGCGGCGCATCGTGGGCGCCGCCCAGGTGATTGCGATAGGCCGCAGACGATGCAACGCCGAGGCAGATATAGAACGGCAGGAACTTCTGCCCGCCGCTGGCCTTGCCGCGTCGCGTTTCGAGATCCGAGATCTTCTCGTAGTTCTTCTCCGGATCGCAGATGTCGATGCTGAACCGGAAATAGTTCCGGTAGTCGGCCAGCTCTCGCAGCCGCCGGCGATGCGCCGCCTCGTCCTGTACGTCCTCGGCCGTCAGCATCTCGATCAGCTCGTTGATCTTTACCTGGTCCGGATCGTTCGGGTCCGGAGCGCTCTGCATGAGTGCCGTCGCCTTCGGTGCGATCACATCGAGCCGGTCGATCAGATACCGGATGGTTTCCTTGTCCTGGTCGCGCTCCTGCCGGATTTGATACACCTCACCCATGAAGATGCTGCGCCGAAGCTCGCGGTTGAGGTCGTCTTGCACGCGCCGGACCGTATCTATGTTTGCGCGCAGACGGCTCAGGAAGTCGTGGACCATGGTTTCGATCAAGGCCTTCACGGCCAAGTCGACCCGGTCCTTGAACTGCCGCAACACGGTTTGTGTCAGGTACCGCTGGCGCAAAGAGGCCCAATCGTGAAGGAGAACCGTCTTCTCCGCGTGAATGGTGTCGGTCCAGTCGAATCCGGGGTGCTGATCGGGATTGGCCTGAACGTAGTCCTGGATGGCTGACATGAGCCTGGTCACGGCGGCACGTTGAGCCGGGCCCTTGTCCTTTGACTGCGCGGTAAAATGATTTCGCACCTGTGCAGGGTGAGCAAGTTTAGCGCTCACGTCTCGGTATATCGATCGAACCCTACCCATAAACCGTTCCAGCCCGAGAGGTGGATCGTGACGGGCCTTGCGAAGCTCGAAGTTCGGCATCCGGCTAAGCAACAACTCGGCAGCTTTTTGGCGTTCCGTCTTGTTCGCCTCCATTCCGCCACGTCGGTGGCCGATCTTCTCACGTAGCTCCCGATCCTTTGACTCCTCCTCTCGTTTCTCGTCACGATACGCTTTGAGGTCCTTCTCCAAGGAGCGCTTCTCCTCCATCAGCCCAGCGGGGAGGTCTTGCTCAAGCGCTGCGACGAGGTCATCGAGGCGCACTATCTCGTTGTCCGCTTCGCCGATGGCTCGAAGCGTATCGTGCCAATCTTCTCTATTGGTCCCCAGGATAGAATTGGCACGCTCCAAGGCCGTGACGAGGGCTTGCAAGCGGCTCTTTCCCTCGGCCGCTCTTTGAAGCGGCGCTTCGAGTCCGGCGCGAGCCTCAGTCAGGTGTTCGATTTGTCGTTCCCGAACGGCCTTCCCTAGACGTGGCACTGCCTGGAGGCGGCGGTATTCGATGCCGCGTCCGTGAGCGTATTTGCCATCCGCGGATGCGGCGAGGTCTCCCCGCCGAATGTCATTCGCGGATCGGGCCCGAACGATCCGCCCGAGCCGTACATTGATGAAGGCGCGCGCATATCGATCGTCCGTGAGGACGGCCTCGGCGAGAGTGCCGGGCGTCGGCGCCTGAAGCCCCGTCGGCAGGTTCTCGGTCTGAATGAGCTTTGCCTTGGTTCCCTTGTAGTGATTGTCGAAATGGCTGTAGGCGCTGTCCATGCGGGACGGATCAACGATTGTCGCATCGCACCAGTCACCCAGGATAGCCTCGATGATCCCGCGCCACTCGGCGTATTGTGGGGCGATGTCGGCAACTTCGGACAGGGTGCGGCAGCTCACGCCGAGCTGGTTCAGGTCCTCCAGGAAATCCTGTGTATCCTTCGACATCATGCGGCCGCCGGCTCTCAGGTTGCTCAGGTTCCTGTCGAGCTCGGCAGCTTCCTTCGACAACTTGGCGTGATCCCCCGCCACGTCTTCGTAGTTCCGCTGAATGTGCCCGATAGCATCGGATAGCGGAGGCGCTTCCGATAGCAGCTCTGCGACATCACGAGGCTTCGACGGCCAGTTCGCGACGTCGGGTTCGATGACATCGAGAGAATGAAGAGTATCGACAAAACCAACGAGATCGGGGAAATCGTCTCGTGGGAAAGCGGAATTCGAAGCGGCCTCGCGTACGTCGATGAGAGCCTGACGTACCGGTCTCGCTTCGGTGGCTTTGGCTTTGCGCCTCGACTCTTGCGTAGCCCTCCCGGATTGAGCGCGCTTTATCTGTTCGTAGGCAGGTGTACCGTCGATTTGTTGCGTGATCGCGTCGATCTGACGCTTGGTCACGTCTATGTTGTCTTCCAGCCTCGGTAGATAGGACTCGATCGAGCCCAGCTGCTCTTCCATCTCCGCGATTTCGCTGACTTGTTTTTCGATGATCTGCGAAAAGCGGTCGTATTCCGCGCGCTGCTCGCCATAGGACCATAGACGAGCGTTGAACTGATCCGACATCACGCGCTCGCACTGCGAGCGTATCGTTTCAACGGTGCGGATTTCCGCTTCGACGCGGGCAATGTCTTTCTGCATGTCGCGCCACGTTTTGTAGCGCGCCTGGAATGTCTCGATCTCGATCGGTGCTTCGTCCAGCAGAAAGCTCTGGACGAAGGTCGTTACGCTCGTGATCTGTCCGATATCGAACGACAGGGCTTGCCGCATCGCGGCGCGCGCACGATCAGGGTCCAGTTGCGTCCCTCGGGCGTTCGCATTGATGACCGCATACAGATGACGCAAGAAGGTACGATTGTTTTGACGTTGAAAGGTCTGGACGTCGCGGCCCCGCCGCCGCTGCTCATCGAGAAAGCTTGCCCACGCCTTCTCCTGGACCCCGCCCTCCACCGGGTCCACGAAATCGTCCCGTCGCAGGATGGAGCCCTCGACAAAAAAGAGCCCTAGAACGTGCTCCTCTCCCGCCGCCGCCTTCGCCTCAATACATACGCCGGCCGTGCAGCGCCGCGTCGCATCGGTCGTTTCGAACCCCAAGGCGATGTAGGTAACACAGGAGTCTCGTTCGTAGCCCTGGCCGTCGTCGAGGAGGCCCAGGCAAGCTTCGAGGACGGTGCGTCGGTTTGCGCGACCTTCCGCGATACGGCTGTTGAGGTCGAGGTACCGTTTGTTCATCCCCGTCATGACGATCTGGATCGCGTCCAGAAGAACGGATTTTCCGGAGCCATTGCCGCCCAGGAAAACGGCATTCCCGGCACCTTCGATCGGGAAGTCCTGTTGGTACAGGTAGTAATTGACGGCCGTGATGTTTCTGAGAACGAAAGCGGTCGTCATGGCCATCACCTCCGTCGCGTGTCAGCGGCCTCGGCGTCCGCATCGACTTCGATTGCGGCCAACGGGTGTTCCTCGTCCGCGGCGGCAGTCTCCGGCTGCGACGATGACGCATCACGCCATGCGCCGATCCGTGCCAGAAACGACTCGTCAACGACCTCAAGCAGGGTCGGGCGCAACGACACCTCGACATCGACGTTCAGCGAATGGGTCTGATCAAAACTCACCAGGCCGCGACGCCTGAACTGCGTCAGGATTTCGCGAAGCTCGCCCGGCTTCAGGCGCCGCGCCCCAAATGACGAATAGACAGTCTGGATTTCCTCCTCATCGACCAGAATGTCGGCGCTCCCATCGATGAAGTACCCCTTCTTGGCACCCTCGGAGTATAGTAGCCGTACGCAGAGCAGGATGATCGTTTCCTGCGTCGGGACCCGTGCGTTCCCATAGGCCTGAGGACTGACAAAGCCCACATAGCCCCAGCCGTCGTTGAAGACCAACCGGAACCCGAGCGACGCGAAAAGCTCCTGGAAATAGTCGAGATGGCGCTGGACGCGTTCGAAATGAGCGGCGCCTCCTAAATCGCTACGGGTGATGAATTGACGATGGAGGAGCCGGTTGGCCGTCTCAGTCAACTCTTCGGCCGTCGAATTAGGGTCCTTTCCAGCCTCCTGTGAGGCCCAGCGCGATACGATCATCTTTCATCTTCTTTGAGTCGAACGAATATCTTGGGGCCAGATATATATCTGCAATTACCCATATTATTCATTCGTTTGAATTCTAGTCCAGGTAGAGATTCCAGATGTCCTGCCCGAGCCTCGAATAGAACTGCGATGTCGCGCGCATCCCTCGGTTCGAAACTGTCGAGATCGACATACTCCCCGCCTGTGGCGAACTCCCGGAGCCGCGCGACGATAGCGCGCGGCGTAACGGCCATGCGAGCGACGTAGTCGTCCATGAGCTCTTCGCGTTTCAGATCGACCGGATCGACCGCGTTCTGCCTTCGGACTTGAGGCTCGATCGGGTCGCGAGCTTTCCGGGGGAGCGCCAGCGTAGCTGTCGAAAGGGGGACCGGTAGGCCAGGAAACGGGCTGACACAGGCCGAGGCACCAGCGTCCAGACAGGCAAAGGCGCCTCGGACTGCCTCGCGCAAAGCTTCTTCGCGGACATCCCGGGCCGTTTCCTGATACCGGACCGTCGTGGCGATCCGGCGTTCCAGCCTGTGCGAAAACCGGTCGATCAGGTCGAGCTTGTCACCGAGACTGGCAAATACATCTCGTACGCGGACAAGGTCGCCTCGGATTTGCGCTGTCGCGGATGGTATGTCTTGAGCCAGCCCCTGATCAGCAAGCGCGGTCGCAGCCCGGGCGATCTGGCCCTCGTCATTGATGAAGCGTTCTGTGGTGTCGATGATGCTGCGCTGGAAGCGCATTGGATTGTAGGCAGAGGCTTTCAGGCTTCTGTAGTTTTGCAGGAGCAGCTTGTCGACAAAGCTTTCCATGAAGCGCTGAAGCAGATCGGTCAAATCCTCCGACTGCATCAGGTCTTCCTCAATCCGAAATAGCGAAGTCAGAACGCCGTCAATGGAACGCCGGAGTTGGGTCGCCTGGCGGCGAGCGCTCGCGATGTTCATGACCTTGTCCGCGGGCGCGTCGTATGCGGCAAGAATGCCGGTATCGATGAGGCTGGCTTCCGCCGAGATATCGACCTTCAGTTCCTCTCCGAGTCCTACCAGAACCGACAGAAGCGCATGCGCCTCGCGCGGCATATGGACTTCCACCACCCGCCGATTCCTGACCTCCATGACCCAGCCGTCGTCACGAAGCTTGTTGAAAACGAGGTATTCCGCCGTATCGCTAGCCCCGCTGTCATCGTCGTCCGCGAGCGCGTTATAGGCGGGGTCGTTGATGACCTCGCGAATGACCTGAATGACTTCGGCCTTCTTGGGGGCGGCGGAGAAGTCATCGAAGAACTGGGCGAATATCTGTTCGAGGACAGCGACATTGCGGATGCGCGCAGGCGAGCACAGCATCCGGAACAGCGTGTAGGGGACTGTGTCCAGCAGGGACATATCACGTTGCCTCCCCCAATTAGTTTGTTATATTATAAGTTATAACAAACTAAAGGACCTCGTATGCCTCGACCGCCGAAGTATACCGACGATGACATCGCGGAGGCCATCGATTCCCTGATCGGCGAGGGGAAGGAGGTCAACCCGTCACGAGTGAAGCAGCTGCTTGGCGGAGGAAATGTCGAGAGAATCAAGGGGGTCATCGATCGGAGAGGCGTAGGCCCGCGCAGTGCCAAGGCCGACACGCCAGATTTGCCGCCCTCCATGATGGCGGAGCTTAGGCGGCACAACGATCAGAGCGTCGACGAAATTCGGCGTCTCACCGCGAAGTTGTGGCAGTTGGCCTGTGATGAATTATCGAAAGGCCAGAAGAACGAGGGCGCCGCACTACGCAGCCGTATCTCCGATTTGGAGAAAAAACTGTCAGAAGCAGATCGTCAGCTTCAGCAAGCTACTTCGGAAGCCCATCGTGAAAGTAGGACATTGACGATCGAAAACAGGCAACTCGTGGACCAGTGCGGGCAATTGAAGGAAGCGCTGCGAAACGCCGAGAGTGATTTACGCGCGTCCGAGAAACTTATCGCAGTCCTCGAAAGAGCGCAGCGCCAGGATAGGGAAGAGATCCGCTCGCTGCAGAAGCGGGTGGAAGAGCTTGTGGCGGAGCTCGCCACCATCAAGGCAAAAAACCAAGAATAGAATCGATTGCTTGCCCACGACCAGACAGCGGAACGTGGAGTCTGGTCATGAGCCCCCGCACTCGAGCGTCAGCTGGTTGAAAAGTATCCGAGGCCGTTTTCATGTCTACGGGGACGCCGACATGTCGCTGCTGGCGTTTGGCTTCGAGTGCGTCGATCCTCGCGGGCAATGGTCTCCTCCGTCCACGCCGCTATTGTACCTTGTTGGAGTTTCAGCGCTGGGAGTCTCGCGCGTCTGTCAATAGTTGCCGATAGCCCCGCTCCGTCATCCACTTGGCCCGTTTGAGGTGAGCTTCCCAGCAGTGCCGTGTCCGGTCAGGCTCGGCCGCCGGATTGCGGTGCAGGACGATCCGCGCCACCTCTCGCCAGTCGGCTCCCTCGTCGTCTGCATCCAGCAGCCGCAGGTAGGTGACGAAGTGCTGCTCGTCGTAGCGGGTGACGCTGTCTGACCAAGGCACGTCGTCGGCAACGTCGGGATCAAGCTCGGTCATAGTCCGGCCTTCCTGAAGCCGTCCGTCTCCGCTGGGTGCAGACGGAGGCGCCGCCGTCGAAGAATATCCCGATATGGGATAATCCGAAATCAGGATTAGTGGAAGAACCGGCCTCACCATTTAGCCGGTTTTCATGCCCAAATCGCTCCGCACGCCGCGGCAAGAACGACTGCAAGCATTATTAGCCCAAGTCCGGAAAGCCAGGAAGCTCACGCAATCCGATGTTGCCAAACGGCTCGATCGCCCGCAGTCCTTTGTCGCCAAGTATGAAGGCGGGGAGCGTAGGCTGGATGTCGTTGAATTCGTTGAGGTCGCCGAAGCGCTTGAAACAGACCCCTGCGCATTACTCTCGAACCTTCTTCACGCCGACGAGCCTTTGCCGCCTGCGATCCAAGGTCGCCGACCAAGGCGCACCAGAGCCTAGGTAAATTCGTTGCCGGTCCAGACTTCGCGGGCCGGTCTAGGCGTGTCTGTCCGCCGCGCACTTACGCCATCAGCATATCACTTCGGGTGCGCAAGAGGGATCGGTATCGTGACCGTCATGCAAATCAGGTCCGGTCTATACGGAAGCGCGACGGCGTGGTGCCCGTTAGCTTCCGGAAATTGTCGGTGAAGTGGCTGTGGCTGGCGAAGCCAACGGAGATCGCGATCTCGGCGATAGACTGTTCGGCGCCGAGCAACAGTTCCTTTGCCCGGAGGATGCGCCGTTCGATCAGGTAGCGATGCGGCGATGTGCCGGTGGAGGCCTTGAAGGCCTCGCCAAAATGATGTGTGCTCAAGCCTGCCAGCCCCGCCAGGTCGCTCAGGCTGATGTCGTCGGCGAGGTGTGCTTCGATGTAGTCGACGACGCGCCGCAGGCGCAGCGCGCCGAGTCCGCCGATCACTGGCGGCGACCGGCTGAGCCCATCGCCATAGGCACGGAAGACATGCACGGCGAGCGCCGACCCCAACCCCTCAGTATAGAGCCGCCCGCCCGCGCCGCGTTCGGCCAGTTCCCGGCGCCACGCCGCAGCCATGCCCTCGATGACCGGATCCCGGATGCCGATCTGGGTCCTCAGCTCCAGCTCCTTCCCATCGAAGGCCTCGCCGACGATCTGCTTGATGAAGGCCTGTTCCATCGCGATGACGAGAATGCGCGGCGAACTCGTCCAGCGCTGAAAGATCGGGCGGTCCCCGGAGTTGACATGGAGATCGCCGGAGACGATCCGGCGGCGCTCCGTTTCACGCATTTCCGGCAGCCGCCATTCCATCTGGAACGGCGTGCCCTCGTGAATGGCGACCGTGAACTGCGTGGCGCCGATCTCAGTTCCCGGGTTCGGCTGCAATGTGCAGCGGCTGACGCCGACGCCGTCATGGACAACCCGCTCGGCGTAGGACAACCGAGCCGAAGGAGTTTCGGAGCCGAAGTCGAGCAATTCTATTTGGCTCTTGGGCTGCGAATCCGGCATCCCTCGAAGCCTCCATACAATGGTATTCAAGGTTGGCATCCGAACGTCGAGTATCTATATGTTGCCTCGATCGCTCCGAGCACAGCCTCGTGCAATGGTGGAAGGAATAGTAGAAGATTAGGACAAGGATAAGGCGAGAATTTCAGAAGCAATACTGGTCAATATTTATATAAACTTTACCATATTTACTTGATTTCTGATTCTGGCAAATTCCCGGGCGCATTGCGCAGTAAACGGAGGAAAGCCCGATGTATCCCCGCTCCAGTCTGTTCATTTGCGCTGCTGCGCTGTCGCTTCTGACTGCGTGCGATGATCCGCCGAAGGCGGATGACAGTATCTTTGAAAAAACGCTGCAGACTTATTACGACTCGCACCCTGTCTGCGTCGCGATTCCGCTGACATTCCCCGTCGACCTGCGCAGCGACGGAGACACCGCCAGGAAGCGGCAGCTGGAACCTCTGGTGGCGGCCGGTCTGATCGCGGGCACCACTATCCAAAAGAACGAGCCCGCAGCGTCGGGACAAGGACAGGCGACCGACTATCTCCGCTACGCGCCGACTGCCGCCGGTGAGAAGGTCGTACGAAAGGGCGCGGACAGTTTTCTCGGCGGCACGGACATCTGTTTCGCGCGGCGGAAGGTCGTGAAGATCGAGTCCTTCACCGAGCCCGCCGACGCTGCCGGGGTGAAGGCCTCGCGTGTCACTTATGACTATGAACTAAAAGACGTCGAGCCGTGGGCCACGGGACCCGATATCGCGGGCGCCTTCCCCCAGATTGCGGCTTTGCTGGCCAAGCCCGGTAACCAGGCGACCGACGTCCTGGTTCAGACCGATAACGGCTGGAAGCACGAACGCGACGTGCGCTGACGAAAAGCCTGTCGAAATCGAAGCCGAACTCGTGCTACACAGCCACGGGCTGCAACCGGCTCTTGCGCTGCGGCACTATGCCAGTCCCGTCGCCTGGCGATTACCCCGATTTCTCGACAATCTCCGGTTGAACGCGGAAGCGGTGCGTCTGCCGCGCACCAATATCAACGGGTGTCGCTGGTGACTTCTTCCCGAGGCCCGTGCCGCATCTGAGCGACGAGCCATTCTCCCCAGCGACAGATCGTCGAACAGCTCCGCTCGGCGCGTTGAATGCCACGAGCGATGCGACGGGAGGAGGCAGTGCCATGGCAAAGGAGATTCCTCAAGAACCCGGCGAACCGTCGCGCGCCGATTGGCGCGATCCCACGAACTACAAATCCCTGCTGACTCTTGACCGTTCCGGCTGGGCTTGGAATTGGCTCCGCCGAAATCCCGACTACATTGCCCGAACGAGTCAACTTCTTGCGCGTAGGCGGCTCGAACAGCCCGGCACGCGATTGCGCGTCATCACCACATCGGATGCCGAGGAGGCGCGCGATTGGGGTTTGCACTTTCGCGGAGGCGCCGATCCGCCCGGCAACCGATGCCTGCATCTTCTGGCGAGCCGATTGGGATACATCGGTGCTGGCTGCCGAGACGCTGCCAGTGCGGCACGGCGATGGCGATGCCTTCGACATCCGCCGTTTCGACAGCGTGGCGACCGTACTATGGTGCCCTGACGGCCACGAGCATCTGCTCCTCAGTGATGGGGTACATCACCTCCAGATGGAAGTGACGGCGGGCAGCCTGCTCGATGGCCCCGTTCGCTTCCGCTACGAGCTGTCCGGCTTCAAGCATATCGAGGCGAAGACGCTGACGCTGCGCCGCCTGATGCTGCTCCACCGCCTTGGACGCTTCCCGAGCGGGCTCTATCCCCCGGAACGCCGCGCCCGCCGCTGGGCGATGGCGCTTCGGGCCCATGACGCGGTGGGGGCCGGTGCCAGTCATCGCGAAATCGCCGCGGCGCTCTTCGGCGAGAAGGGCGTCAAGGAAGATTGGTGCGGCCGGTCAGACTATCTGCGCCTTCGGGTACAACGGCTCCTCCGAATGGCGGACAAGCTGGTGAACGGCGGCTATCGCGATCTCTTGCGATGAGCCGGAACGCGGAAGGAGTAGCGGCCTTTGCGGCCGTACGAGTGAGAGGGCGGCTGGGGATTCCGTGACGGGTTGAGGAGGCGAGAGAGAGGCTCTTGCCGGCCCGTCTCGGAGATCCGCGATGTCACGTTCAACCGCTTGCGCTCGCTCCGGTCGGGACCGGGCGAGCCTCTATCAGGAAATCACCGACAAGTTTATCGCCGAGCTGGAGGCAGGCCGCGTGCCCTGGGTCCAGCCCTGGGGCACGACGGCGGCGAAGGCATCGCTCGCCATGCCGAAGAATGCTGCGACCAGCCATTGCTACTCCGGGATCAATGTGCTGATCCTGTGGCGTGCAGTCGTAGAGCGCGGCTTTTCGGGCCAGCGCTGGCTCACGTTTCGCCAGGCGCTTGGGCTCGGCGGCCATGTCCGTAAGGGCGAGACCGGCACGACTGTCGTCTATGCCGACCGCTTCGTTCCCGACGAGGAGCGCCGGCGGGCCGAACGCGACGGGGACGAGCCGGGGGCCATCCCTTTCCTGAAGCGCTTCACGGTCTTCAACACCGACCAATGCGAGGGCCTGCCGCGGGAGCTCTCGACCTCGCCGCCGCCCGTGGCAGAGGGCATGATCCTGCCGCAGGCCGAGGCCCTGATCGCGGCCACGGGCGCGGATTTCCGCATCGGCGGCGACCGAGCCTTCTACAGCCCATCGCACGATTTCGTCCAAGTGCCTCGGCCCGACGCCTACTTCGAGCCGATCAACTGGCACCGCACGGCGCTGCACGAGCTCGGCCATTGGAGCGGCCATCCCTCCCGGCTCGGCCGTGACCTGTCGGGCGGGTTCGGTTCCGTGCCCTATGCCAAAGAAGAGCTCTGTGCGGAGATGACCAGTGCCTTCGTCTGCGCCACGCTCGGCATCGTGCCGACCGTGCGGCACGCCGACTACCTCGGATCCTGGCTCGAGGTGCTGCGCGAGGATGACCGCGCCATCGTTCGTGCCGCGAGCGCCGCGTCAAAAGCCGCGGACTATCTGCTCACCTTCCAGTCGCATCCCGACGAGCCCGTCGATATGGCGGCCGACGAAGACGAGCAGGAGGCGGCGTGATGCGTTTGCACAGCGATCACCGCAAGTCGGTATGCGGTTATGCTGCTTGCCGCGCGTGTTCGCAGCGGTGAATTTCGACCGTGACGTGGGAGAGCTGCGGCAGCTCGCGGAGCCTCGCTTTGTAGTGGCCGGGTTCTTGGGGGCGATCAGATATGACCGATACGATCACCGCCATATGGCCGGGGCCGATCCGCCACAGATGCAGATCTGAAACCCGATCCCCATCATGTTCGAGTGTATGGCGGATCTGCTCCGACAGAGCGGTGTCCGGCATCGTGTCGAGCAGAACCGCCCCCGCGTCCCGAAGCAGTCCCCATGACCAACGGGCAATAACGACGCCTCCCACAATCCCCATGAGCGGGTCCATCCAGAGCCAGCCGTAAAACCGCCCGCCGAGCAGTCCAGCGATCGCCAGAACAGAGGTCAGCGCATCGGTGAGGACATGGAAATAGGCGGAACGCAGATTATGATCCTGATGGCCATGCGCATGCGCGTGTGGGTGACCGTCCTGCCGACCATGGTCATGGTGCTGATGATCGTGGTGACCGCCGTCGTGGAGCAGCCACGCGCTCACCAGATTGACGATCAGTCCCAAAACAGCCACGGCAATGGCCTCATTGAAGCGAATAGGGATAGGCGCGGTGAGGCGGAGCACGGACTCGAACCCGATCAACAGGGCGATAACTGCCAAGATGACGGCGCTTGAATATCCGGCCAGCTCTCCGAGCTTGCCGGTTCCGAATGTGAAGCGCTCGTCGTGAGCGTTGCGGCGTGCGTAGAGATAGGCGACAGCCGCAATCGTAAGCGCCCCGGCATGGGTCGCCATGTGAAAACCGTCGGCCAGCAGCGCCATCGACCCGAACATGGCTCCGGCGATGATCTCTCCGAACATCATCACAGCCGTCAGGCCGATGACGATCCAGGTCCGCCGCTCGTTGCGGGCATGATCCGCACCAAGGAAAACATGATCGTGTTGCCAGGACTCGACGGAATCGGAGTGCATTTGAAGCCTTCGCTTTAGAGGTATTTCGTAATCTCGCGGAACTCCGCGATCTTCTGTTGAACTTCAGGCGGTAGCGGGCCCGTAACCTCCCCCAAGTGGTGGTCGATGTGATCGATGATCAGCATCTGCTTAGCCTTCTCTAGTGCCTTGATCACGGCCTGCATCTGTTGGGCGATCACCATTCCGTCCCGTCCCTCGACGACCATACGGACGACAGTTGAGAGATGGCCTTCGGCGCGGCGAAGACGCCTGAGAATATCCGGATTGTCTGCATGGCTCATAGTTGTTATCCTATCCCCCTGGAGGGGATACGGTCAAGTATGATAAACTTCGGTAGCGTCTCAGTTTGGCTCTCGCTTTTGGTAAGAGACGCGGCTTATCGCAGGCGGGGCGTTGCTCGGCTCCGATCTATTGGGGCATTCATTCGCTTCCCCACTTCGCATTAAGGATGCCTATGGCAGATCGTCTGAAGAACTGGGCGCGTATCATTAAGCGGGATGTACATGCGCTGTACCTCGCCAGCCGCGATCCTCGCGTGCCCTGGTATGCCAAAGCCTTGGCCCTTGTCGTGGTGGGCTACGCGCTCTCCCCGATCGATCTTATTCCCGATTTCATTCCGGTTCTGGGCTACCTGGATGACGTGATCCTGCTTCCGCTTGGTATCCTTCTCGTCATTCGCCTGATCCCTCCGAAAATTCTGGCTGAACACCGTGACTTGGCCGCAGCGGCTCAGGAGCGCCCGGTGAGCCGCAGAGCGGCTGTTGTGATTGTCTGCATCTGGGCAGCTTGTATTGGACTGTCGGGATGGTTCGTCTATCGCTATTTCGGGCGCTGAAATTCAAACGGACACACTGCCCGGACGCGTTGGCTCCAGAGGGAGAGGCGGGAGGGGGACTTTGTGACGGGTTTGGAGGTCGAGAGAGAGGCTCCCGGCCGGCCCGTCATGGAGAACCGACATGGCAACCGCCAATCCCAAGATCGTCCTGAGCCGGTCCCAGGACATTCCCTTCAACAAGCTGGTGCTGTCCCAGGCGAACGTCCGCCGGGTGAAGGCCGGCATCTCGGTCGAGGACCTGGCCGAGGATATCGCCCGGCGCACGCTCCTGCAGAGCTTGAGCGTGCGGCCGGTACTGAACGCTGAGGGCGTCGCGACCGGCATGTACGAGGTTCCGGCCGGCGGCCGGCGCTTCCGTGCGCTCGAACTGCTCGTGAAGCAGAAGCGCATGGCCAAGACCCAGCCCGTGCCGTGCGTCGTGCGCGAAGGCGGGACGCCCGAGGAGGACAGCCTGGCCGAGAACGTCCAGCGCGTCGCGCTCCATCCGCTCGACCAGTTCCGGGCCTTCCAGACCCTTCGCGACTCCGGCCTGGGTGAGGACGAGATCGCCGCCCGTTTCTTCGTCAGCCCCAGCGTCGTGAAGCAGCGCCTGAAGCTCGCATCGGTCTCGCCGAAGCTCCTCGACATCTATGCCGGCGACGAGATGACGCTCGAGCAGCTCATGGCCTTCACCGTCACCAATGACCATGACCGGCAGGAGCAGGTGTGGGAGCAGCTTGCCCGCTCCTACAACAAGGAGCCCTATTACATCCGCCGCCAACTTACCGAAGGCGCCATCCGTGCCTCCGACAAGCGGGCGCAATTCGTTGGCATCGAGGTCTACGAGGCGGCCGGTGGCGCCGTCATGCGCGATCTCTTCCAGCAGGACGATGGCGGCTGGCTGCAGGATCCGGCACTGCTCGACCGGCTCGTCGTCGAGAAGCTGACCAAAGAGGCGGAGGCGCTCCGCGGCGAGGGCTGGAAATGGATCGAGGTCGCGGCGGAGTTTCCCTACGGCCATACCGCCGGTCTCCGCCGCCTTGCCGGGGAGACGGCATCGCCTACCGACGAGGAGCAGGCGACCCACGACGCGCTGCGCGCCGAGTACAACAAGCTGGAGGAGACCTACGCGGAGGTCGAAGAACTCCCCGACGAGGTCGACCAGCGTCTCGGCGAGATCGAGACAGCGCTGGAGGCGTTCGACGATCGCCCTGTGATCTACGATCCCGCCGACATTGCCCGTGCCGGCGCCTTCGTCAGCATTGATGGCGACGGCGATCTGCGCATCGAGCGCGGCTATGTCCGTCCCGAGGATGAAGCGCCGGCCGAGCCGGACGCCGATGGCGACGCGCCCGAAGGTTCCGAGGACGACGGCGATGTCCAGCGCACGGTGGTCACCATCGGCGGCAACGGATCGTCGGCGAGTGCCGAGACCGCCGAGGAGGAAGATGGCATCAAGCCGCTGCCCGACCGTCTGGTCACCGAGCTCACCGCTCATCGCACGCTGGCGCTGCGCGACGCGCTGGCGAACGATCCCGACACCGCCTTCGTCGCGGTTCTTCATGCGCTCTGTCTCAACGCCTTCTATCGCTATGCGTCTGAGACCTGCCTGGAGATCGCGGCGAAGAGCGCGAGCTTCGGCACGCAGGCGCCGGGGCTCAACGACAGTGCGTCGGCCAAGGCGATCGAGGGCCGGCACGCGCAATGGGCCGGACAATTGCCGAAGGACGCCAGTGACCTCTGGAACGCGCTCATCGCCTTCGACGGCGACAGCCGCGCATCGCTGTTCGCGCACTGCGCGTCGCTTTCGGTCAACGCGGTCCATGAGCCGTGGAACCGCAACCCGCGCCGCATCGTCCATGCGGGACGGGTCGCCCGAGCCGTCGGTCTCGACATGGTCGCGGCCGGTTGGACGCCGACCGTCGACAACTATCTCGGCCGCGTCACCAAGGCACGCATCCTCGAAGCCGTGCGCGAGGCCAAGGGCGAAGCCTCGGCCCAGCTCATCGACCACCTCAAGAAGCCGGACATGGCGAAGGAGGCCGAGCGCCTGCTCGCCGGATCGGGGTGGCTGCCCGAGCCGCTTCGCCTGCCGGACGCCGAGACGGCTGTCGACGAACCGGCCACGACCGAGAATCTACCGGCGTTCCTCGATGACGACGAAGGCGCCTCCGTGGACTCCGATCCGAAAGAGCCGCAGCCGCCCGCCATCGCGGCAGAATGACCTCGACCAGCGGGGCGGCGCTTGTCGCCCCGTACCCTCTCACACAGAGCCCGGCCTCCTGAGCTTGTCGCAGGGGCGCCGGGCTTTCGCATTTCAGGAGACTTTCGATGGACTGGTACACCTCCTGCTCCTACGAGCCCGATCGAAAGCGTCGCTTCCATACCGTCGCCCGGGCGCGGCTTCGTTGCCTCGCCGCGGAACTCGGCTTTTCGCCCGCATCGTTCGATCTGCGCTCGAACCAGGGCGGGATCGCCGTGTCCGGCGAGATCACGCTCCATCATGAGCGCGTCTATGTGCAGGTCTGCCAGCCGGCGACCCGTGCCGACACCGGCATCCTCATCCGCAGTTGCGAAGGCCGGCGCGACTATACGGGCGGATGCAACAACTTCGCGCCGCTGCGGCTCCTTGATGACATTCCGGCGCTCGCCGAGCGGGTCCGCGCGGTGATCGCGGCCAACGGCGGCCGCGCCCACGCAGCATGTGAGGGGGAGGACAATCGGGACGGGCGAGCCGGGTCGGGCCGAGAGAGAGCCCGCCGGCCGTCCCGCAACCCGCATCAGGAGGTCAATCATGACCGACACCACATCGGCCCCCACTGTCAATCCGGACTGGGAATCCTGGCAGGCTCAGGCGCGAGAACGTGACCGGCTCGCCAAGGAGGTGCTTCCCGCCAACAAGGCCGCCCTCTTCGACGTGCTCGCCGCTGCCGGCATCGTCACTGTCACCGTCCGCTTCGACGGCTATGGCGATTCCGGCCAGATCGAGGATATCGAGGCCTGCGCGACCGATACCATCGTCGAACTTCCTCCCGACCGGATCGAGATCACCGAGCCGCTTTACGACGGCTCGGGACTGGAGCGATCCACCCCGTCGGTCCGCGACGTGATCGAGAAGTTCGCCTACGACTTCCTTGAGGAAACCCATGGCGGCTGGGAGAACAACGAAGGCGCCTATGGCGATTTCACCTTCGACGTCGAGAGCCGGACCATCACGCTCGAATACAACGAGCGGATGATGACGTCCGAATACTCCCAGCACGCATTCTGAGGAGGCGACGATGGGACATTGCTATCATCACGCCCTCTCCTCGGTGAACAAATGGGGCGGCACGGCGGACGACTATCTGCCGCTCCATCAATGGTTCGACGAGTCGAAGGCGATCACGGCCGATTTTCGTCACCGGGCGCTGCGCCACCACGCAGAAGGCATCTTCATGCTGGAGCGCTTCTTCGGACCGACGATCACGATCTCCTCGGGCCGCGTCGTGCCGGTCCGCCTGATCGGCGAGCAGCATGTGCGCGAGGATCTCGGTTTCATCCCGAGCTTCGCCGACTGGGTCCGCTGCATTCGGCCAGAACCCTGGATGGGCCGCGCCCAGCCGATCCACCGCGACGTCGATCCCTTCGCGGCTACCGCCTGACGTCCACCCCCTCATCATCCTCTTCGAAGAGCCCGGCCATCGCGCCGGGCTCTTCGCATCTCAGGAGACCTCTCATGGCCGACTATCATTCACCGACCGTGGTGCAGCCGACGATTCCCGATCGCGACATGACGCCGCTCGAACGCCTGCTGCTCTCGCACATCCTCGATTGCGAGCCGGACGGCGACGGGTTCTATTTCTACAGCGAAACCGGTCCAAACGACGGCATCGAGCTGCCGGTCGCGGAACTCCGCACGGCGCTCGCGGCATTCGACAGCGTTCCGAGCACCGCCCATGACTACGTCATCGAGCGGCTGGACCCCGCCGACCCGGACGAAACGCATATCACGATCGACCTTAGCGGAACGTCGTGGGAGTTCATCCTCCAGGACATCGTCCGCCGGTCGCGGACCCTCGATCACATCACCGTCGTCTCGGCGTTCACCTGCACCAAGATGCGCCCCGACGGTTTCGGAGGGATGGCGGTGCTGATCAGCGCCGACGCCATCAAGGGCAAATCTACCCACGATATCCTGGAAGACTTTCTCGCCGAAGGCGCCGAAGACGATCCGATGCGCTCTGTCGCTTGCGGCGCAAGATCGCATGTGCTGTTGGCGCTCGATGAACCGTCGGTAAAGCAAGAGGTCCGAGTGGTCATCGAAAGCGATCCCGCGTTCGCGGCCTTGGCACCGGAGGCGGTGACGGACGCCGATATCCGCTCAGCCTGTATCGCGGTCGCCGAACATGCCGACCTGGCGGAGGAACAGGGCGCCGCCCGCTTCCGCGCCGCCCTCCGCGCCATTCGCGAGGCCGAGCGGCGATGCGCGCAGATCAACTGACTCTCCCACATCCGATCTCGCACAGAGAGCCCGGCCATCGCGCCGGGCCTTCGCCGTTCAGGAGACCACCCATGAGCATCCCCGATCACGCCCGCGTCAATTTCCAAACCCTGTTGCGCGCCGCGGCGGCCGGTGACCTGGCCCTTGTCGAGTGCGCCGACGCCACCACAGGCGAGACGCGCTACGTTATCTGCGCCGTGGCCCGTCACGACGGCGATTACGTGCTGACGCCCTTCGGCCATCTGGCGCCGTGCAATCCCTATGACGCCTATGTCCCGCCCACCGAGGCGGCGGGACCCGCCATCGGGGCCGGCTGAGAGGAAGAGGGGGCCGGGACGGGGTTGAGCCGGCCGGGCTTCAGAGAGAGCGGCCTGCCGGTCTCGCCCCTCCCGCTCTCCTGGACCTCCGCCCATGCACCCGACCACCGTATCCGCGGCCGTTACCACGGCCGCGCCTCGTACCCGCGCCATCACCGAGCCGGACACGGCGACCTGCCTGATCCGCGCCGCCAATCTCCTTCTCCAGGATATTGAACACGGCCACGCCGTCGATTCACGGCAGCTGCGCACCGCCATGGAACAGGCTTTCGGCGGCACCGACGCCGAAGGCGCATGGAGCTGGAAGGACGCCTACGAAGCCTGCGAAGCGGCGCAGGTGCTCTTCCTGCGCAAGTTCGGCCCGGCCATCCGGGCGCGCGCCGCGACACCGGCTGCCCAGCTCGCCATGCTCGGCAAGGTCGCCGCTCTTTTGCCGTCGCAGACGCGGCGTTCCGAGGAGAGCCAGGCGCTTCAGCAATTCTCGACGCCGATCGCCCTCGGCTTCGCCGCCAGCATCGCTGGCGCGATCGACCCTGCCGATCTCGTGCTGGAGCCTTCGGCCGGGACGGGCCTCCTCGCTATCTTCGCCGAACTAGCCGGGACATCGCTCGCACTCAACGAGCTCGCCGAGACCCGCGCCGGGTTGCTCGCTTCTCTCTTCGCCGGCGCGGTCGTCACTCGCTACGACGCGGCTCACATCCACGACCATCTCGACGCCGGCATCCGGCCGAGCGTCGTTCTGATGAACCCGCCCTTCTCGGCGGCGGCGCATGTGGACGGCAAGGTTGCCGACGCCGCCCTGCGCCATGTCGCCTCCGCGCTGGCACGCCTCGCCGAAGGCGGCCGCCTGGTCGCTATCACCGGCGCCAACCTCTCCCCCGACAATCCCGCCTGGCGCGACAGCTTCGTGCGGCTCCAGGAGCGGGGCCGTATCATGTTCTCCGCTGCGATCGACGGGCGCGTCTATGCCCGCCATGGCACGAGCGTCGAGACACGCCTGACGGTGATAGACCGCATCCCTGCCGACGATCCGACGGCGTTCCCCCCGTCGCGGGGTGCAGCACCCGATGCCGCCACGCTTCTCGATTGGGTCATCCGCCACCTCCCGCCGCGCGCCGCCATGGCGACTTCCCCGGCGATACCGGCTGCGACGCCCGCAGGGCGTCCGACATCCGCGCCTTCGACGCCGCGCGCGATCCCGCCCCAGCCCATCGGACCCGTTCCGGAAGACGCCGTCGAACTCGTCTATGAACCTTGCGACTGGGCGCCCGCCGAAGACGGGCGCATCAGTGAGGCGCTCTATGAGAGCTATGCCCTCCAGTCGATCCGCATCCCGAATGCCAAGCCGCATCCGACGCGGCTGGTGCAGTCGGCGGCCATGGCGTCGGTGGCACCGCCCAAGCCGAGCTACCGCCCACATCTGCCGGCCGCCGTCATCGCCGACGGCCTGCTGTCGGACGCCCAACTCGAGAGCGTCATCTATGCCGGCGAGGCCCATGCCGGCTTCCTCGCCGGATCGTGGACCGTCGACGAGACCTTCGACATCGTCGCGGCGGCGCACGACGACGCCGAGACGGCGGTCCGCTTCCGTCGTGGCTGGATGCTCGGCGACGGCACTGGCGCCGGCAAGGGCCGCCAGGTCGCGGGCGTGCTGCTCGACAACTGGCTGCGAGGCCGCCGCCGCGCGGTCTGGGTGTCGAAGTCGGACAAGCTGATCGAGGACGCCCAGCGCGACTGGTCCGCGCTCGGCCAGGAGCGGCTGCTGGTCACGCCGCTCGCGCGATTCCGGCAGGGCACGCCGATCCGCCTGGAGCACGGCATCCTCTTTACCACCTATGCGACGCTGCGCTCCGATGCGCGGGAGGCGAAGGCCTCCCGCGTTCAGCAGATCGTCGACTGGCTGGCCCGCGACTTCGATGGCGTCATCGTCTTCGACGAGAGCCACGCCATGCAGAATGCTGCGGGAGGGAAGGGCGAGCGCGGCGATCAGGCGCCCTCGCAGCAGGGCCGCGCCGGCCTTCGCTTGCAGCATGCGCTGCCCAACGCCCGCGTGCTCTATGTCTCGGCGACCGGCGCCACCACGGTCCACAATCTCGCCTACGCCCAGCGCCTCGGCCTCTGGGGCGGCGAGGACTTCCCCTTCGCCACGCGCGCCGAGTTCGTCCAGGCGATCGAGGCCGGCGGCGTGGCGGCGATGGAGGTGCTGGCTCGCGACCTGAAGGCGCTCGGCCTCTATGCCGCTCGCTCGCTCTCCTACGAAGGCGTCGAATACGAGCTGGTCGAGCACCCGCTCAGCCCGGAGCAGATCCGCATCTACGACGCCTATGCCGGCGCCTTTCAGGTCATCCACAACAATCTGACCGCGGCGCTGGAGGCCGCGAACATCACGGGCGAGGGCGGTACGTTGAACGCCCAGGCGAAGTCGGCTGCGCGCTCCGCTTTCGAAAGCTCGAAGCAGCGCTTCTTCAATCACCTCATCACGGCGATGAAGACGCCGACGCTGATCGCCGCCGTCGATCGCGACCTCGACGCGGGCCATGCCGCCGTCATCCAGATCGTCTCGACCGGCGAAGCGCTGATGGAGCGACGCCTCGCGGAGATTCCGACCGAGGAATGGGGCGACGTGCAGGTCGACATCACGCCCCGCGAGTATGTCCTCGACTACCTGGCGCATTCCTTTCCGACGCAGCTCTACGAGCCATTCACCGACAGCGAGGGCAATCTGTCGTCACGGCCCGTGTATCGCGACGGCCAGCCGGTCCAGTGCCGTGACGCCATCGAGCGTCGCGACCGCCTGATCGAGAAGCTCGCCGCGCTGCCGCCGGTGCAGGGCGCGCTCGACCAGATCGTGCAACGGTTCGGCACGGACCTGGTCGCCGAGGTCACCGGCCGCTCGCGGCGCATCGTCCGTCATGGTGATCGTCTGCGCGTCGAGAGCCGCGCCGGCTCGGCCAACCTCGCCGAGACGCAAGCCTTCATGGACGACGAGAAGCGCATCCTCGTGTTCAGCGACGCCGGCGGCACCGGCCGCAGCTACCATGCCGATCTCGGCGCGAGGAACCGCCGCCTACGCGTCCACTACCTGCTCGAAGCCGGCTGGAAGGCGGACACGGCGATCCAGGGTCTCGGGCGCTCCAACCGCACCAACCAGGCGCAGCCGCCGCTGTTCCGGCCGATCGCCACCGACGTGAAGGCGGAGAAGCGCTTCCTTTCGACCATCGCCCGCCGTCTCGACACGCTCGGCGCCATCACCAAGGGCCAGCGCCAGACCGGCGGGCAGGGGCTTTTCCGCGCCGACGACAACCTCGAATCCGTCTATGGCCGCGCCGCGCTGCGCCAGCTCTACATGCTGCTCTACTCCGGCAAGGTCGACGGCTGTTCCTTGCAGGGGTTCGAGGACGCCACCGGCCTGCGACTGACGGACGGCGACGGCAGCCTGCGCGAGGAGCTGCCGCCGATCACCACCTTCCTCAACCGCCTGCTGGCGCTCACCATCGACCTGCAGAACGTCCTGTTCGGCGTGTTCGAGGAATTGCTGCGGGCGAATATCGAGGGCGCTGTCGCGTCGGGCACTTACGATCTCGGCGTCGAGACGGTCACGGCGGAATCGCTGCGCATCGCCGACCGCCGCACCATTTACGCACATCCAGGCAGCGGCGCCGAGACACAGGTCTTCACCGTGGCCCGCCGGGACCGCAACCGGCCGCTCGGCTTGGCCGAGGCGCTGAACCGCGCCGATGATCCCCGGGCAACGCTTCTGATCAACGGCCAGTCGGGCCGCGCCGCCGTCCAGGTCCCCGCGCCCAGCCTGATGCTCGACGACGGCGAGGTCGAGCGCCGCGTCCGTCTCCTGCGGCCGATGGAGCGCACCGCCATCCCCTTGGCCGCGATGGCGCAGACCCATTGGCAGGAAGCCGACCGCGACGCCTTCGCCGCCGCCTGGAATGCCGAGCTCGCCGATCTGCCCGAGTTCACCGACAGCCGGATCCATATCGTTACCGGCCTGCTTCTGCCGATCTGGAAGCGGCTTCCCGACGAAGGCTGCCGCGTCTACCGGCTCCAGACCGACGAGGGCGAGCGGGTGATCGGCCGTCTCGTCTCGCCGGCCTGGGTCGCCCAGGCGGTCGCGACGGAGACACCGACGATCAGCCCCGCCGACGCTTGGACCGCCGTGCTCGACGGCCGCACCGTGCTGGAGCTCGCCGACGGCCTCCAGCTCCGTCGCGCCAAGATCATGGGGGCGTTCCGCGTCGAGCTCTCCGGCTTCACCGACGGCATGGTCGACCGGCTAAAGGCGATGGGGCTCACCTCCGAGATCATCGCCTGGAAGCTCCGGCTGTTCGTTCCCACCGGCGCGACCGGCCCCGCCATCCTCGGCACGCTGATGGAGCGCCATCCGCTCATGCGCATCGCCGACCGCAGCGCGCCGTGATGGGAGGCGATCATGTCCAGCATCATATCCAGCCGGGCCGCCGAGCTGGCGCGGCGCCTCGCGCGCGACGCCGAGGCCGTCTGCCGCCACTACCTTCCCAACGGCCGCCGCCACGGCCATTACTGGTTGGTGGGCGATGTCCGGAACACGCCCGGCCGCAGCCTCTATGTCCGTCTCACGGGACCGGAGTCCGGTCCTGGCGCCGCCGGCAAATGGACTGATTATGTTGCGCGGCGGGTTATGTTGCGGCCCTGCGCTGGGCATCGGTGTTGCGAGAGATCGGCAACTTCTCCGCAACATAATCTCAGCCCGTCCGGGAGGGTCGCGTGATGCCCCGCGACGCTTCCGAGCTGGCGCGCCGCCTCGCGCGCGCCGCCGAGGCGGTCTGCCGCCATTATCTATCGAAGGGTCGACGCCAGGGCCGCTATTGGACGGTGGGCGACGTGCGCAACACGCCCGGCCGGTCGATGTTCGTGCGGCTGAGCGGGCCGGACTCCGGCCCCGGCGCCGCCGGGCGCTGGACCGATGCCGCCTCAGCCGAGTACGGCGACCTGCTCGACGTGATCCGCGAGAGCTGCGGGCTGACCCAGTTCCGCGAGGTCGCCGAGGAGGCGCGACGCTTCCTGGCGTTGCCCCGCGCCGAACCGCCGCATGAGCCGAGACCGCCCGTCCCGACCGGTTCGCCCGAGGCCGCGCGGCGGCTCTGGGCTATCACGAAGCCGCTCGCCGGCACTTTGGCCGAGGCGTACCTCCACGCCCGCGGGATTGAGACCGTCCACCATGCGGGCGCACTGCGGTTTCACCCGCGGTGCTACTATCGCCCGGACGATAACGCGCCGACCGAGACCTGGCCGGCGATGGTCGCCGCCGTCACCGACCTTTGCGGCGCCATCACGGGCGTGCATCGCACCTGGCTTGCCCCGGACGGCTTGGGCAAGGCGCCGATCGACACGCCGCGACGAGCCATGGGCGGTCTCTTCGGCCATGCCGTCCGGTTCGGTGCGGCCGGCGACGTCCTCGCCGCCGGTGAAGGCATCGAGACGATACTGTCGCTGCGATGTGCGCTCCCCGCCCTGCCCATGGCGGCGGCGCTGTCAGCGAACCACCTCGCCGCTCTCCAGTTCCCGCCGGCGCTCCGTCGGCTCTACATAGCCCGCGACGCTGACGCCGCCGGCGACACGGCGGTCGCGGCGCTCACCGAACGAGCCGAAGCCGCTGGCATCGAGGCGCTGGTCCTCTCTCCGCAATTCGGAGACTTCAATGACGACCTGCGAGCGTTCGGCGTCGGCGCCGTTCGCGCGTCCGTGCGTGTTCAGCTCGGTCCGCAGGATGCAGTCCGCTTCATACGCCGGAGAACGGCCAGGACGGGGTGACCGAAGTCGGCACCCCGTCGCCGACTCACAAGGCCTTCAGGAAGGCCATGAGGCCCTTATCCTCCTTCCATGACCGAACGGTCGCGGCTGCCCCACCTTGCAGAGTGCGACGGCGTTGGCCTTCAGCGTCAGGTCGATCTCGGCATAGATGTTGGTCGTGCTGATCGAGACGTGTCCGAGCCAGGCGCGGATAGTGTTGATGTCCACGCCGGCGAGGACCAGGTGGCAGCCGTGGTGTGCCGGATCACGTGCGGCGTTATCGTCCGATCGGGCAGTTCCGGGACCTGAGCTGCGCAACGCTCGATCAGGCGATAGATCCCGAAGCGGGTGAACGGCGTCCCGAGCCGGCTTACGAACACGGCGTCTTCGCCCGCGCGACCGGTGATCTCGTCCGCCAGAACGCGCTCGGTTTCCGGCCACAGCGGGCAGTGCCGCGTCGTGCCGCCCTTGCCGTGCAAGGTGGCGAGATCGTGCCCGCCTTTCCGCGATCCGATCTGCAGATCGCACACCCTCAGTTGGGTGGCCTCCGACACCCTTGCACTGGTGTTGTAGAGGAAGAGCAGAAGCGCGTACTCGCTCCGGCCCCGCCGGGTCTTGCGGTCGGGCGTTGCCAGCATCGCCTCCATCTCCGCCCTGGTCAGCCATCCAACCGGCGGCGGCATCGATCTCTTCGACGCGATAGCCCGGATGTGACCGCACCATTCGACATGAGCCGGATCGCGGCTGCCGACGAAGCGCGCGAACGTGCGTATGGCCGCCAGTCGCTGATTGCGGGTCCGGGCCGAGCAACCTCGATCCGTCTCGAGATGAGCGAGGAACTGCAGCACCCATCCGGACGTGATGTCCGATACCATAAGCCGGTCCACGGGCTTGCGCACCTTCCGGCTGACGAAGGGCAGCAACAGGCTGAAGGTGTCGCGATAGCTCTTGCGGGTGTTCCGAGCGAGATTGCGTTCGGTAACGATGTGCTCGCACAGGAACCGGCGGAGCCACGGGCCGAGGGCTGCGAGGTCAGGCATGCCGACCTCCCGCCGCATTAGCGGGCGAACCGCAGCGACGTCTGCTCCAGCAGCTCCGGCGTCATCGACAGATAGACCTTCGTGCCCTCCAGATCGGCGTGACCGAGATAGGTGGAGAGCACCGGCAGCAGCCGTTGCATATCGGCGCCCTGCCGATACCAGCTCATCAGGCGATGGACGGCGAAGCTGTGCCGAAGGTCGTGCAGCCGCGGGATTGTCCGGCCGCCTGCTGCGCGGTGGACCCCGGCAACGCGCCGCAGCGTGTCGAACGCGGCCTGCACGGTGCTGCTGGCGAGCCGCGTCCCATCCCGGTTCGCGAGGAGCAACGCGTCCCGGCCGTTCGCGAGTCCGGCGCGCTGGCGCAGGGACACGTGGCTGTCCAGCACTGCGGCAAGCTGAGGTCCGACCGGGACCAGCCGGCTCTTGTAGAACTTGGTGGCCCGGATGGTCACGACGGCGTTCGCCAGATCAACGTCGGTCAGCGTGAGGCGGGTCGCCTCCCCGAAGCGTAGCCCCGCCCCGTATAAGAGGAGAAGCAGGGTGCGGAACGTCACCGCATCCAGCTGGACCGCGCCGCGCCGGCTTGCCTCCACGGTCGCGGGATCGAAGAGGCGCGCAAGCTCATCGCGCGAGTAGATGTAGGGCGGCGCCCGAACGGGCGATCTCGGCGCGTCGACCGGCATGGACGAGCGGGTCGCATGGCCGCGGCTGATCGCGTGACGCCAGAAGCCGGCAAGCGCGTAGTACCTATTCTCGCGGTGACGCGTCGGCGGGCTCTCGCCCGCCAGGTAGGCCAGGACCTGCCCCGTGGTGACCGCGTCGCAGGCGGCGTCGCTATCGGCATGGTCAAGGAAGCGGCGTAGGAGGTTCGCCCCGGTCGTGAACTTCGCGCCGTGAGCCCGTCGCCAGAGCACATAGCGTTCGATCGACTCGCGCAGGATCATGCCAGGCCCTCCAGGTCGAGAGCGGCCACCTCGCGAAGCGCGGCGAGGTCGACCTTGGCGTAGATCGCGGTGGAGGACGGATCGCGGTGGCCAAGGAAGTCCCCGATCACCTTCATCGACGTGCCTTGATCCAGCAGATGCTGGCCGCGGCATGCCGCAGGGCGTGGGCCCCGCGTCGGCCGGTGACGACGTCGATGCGCGCCAGCCGGTCGCGAACCATCTCGCCCAGGGCTTTTCGGTCGAGTGGCCGGACCGGCGCGAGCGTCGTGAAGAAGAGACTGCGCCCGAAGCCGGACGGCCGCGCCTCCCTGATGTAACGCAGAATGGCGTGGCCCACGCCCTGCGACAGCGGCCACAGATGGGTTCGCCCCGGTTTCGGGCAGCGGACCCGAAGCATTGCGTTCTCCCAGTCCAGATCGTCCAGCCGCAGACCGCCGACCTCTCCGGTCCGAAGCCCGTACCCGATGAACAGCATCAGGATGGCACGGTGCGTTACGTCGGCGACGGCGATGGATTTTGCGTGGGCAACTCTGCGAACCCCAACACCTGGATCGAGGTTCGGCTGGCGGACTTTGACGCGCCGGGACTCCATTCCCCTGACGGCCGGCGCTCGAAGGGGCTTTTGGAACAAGTGGCGTTTGGGCAGACGGTGAGCTACGAAGCGCGGCGCGGTCGAAGCGACCGGGTTATTGTCTATGATCTATTATACCAGCGGCAGTCGTCACTGACCGCCATGCGCCCAGCCGCAACCGCTTCGAGACGAGCGCGGTCAGCGGCACTCACATTGACGACGATTCCCTTATCGGAACCTGATCTCGGTCCTGAAGAACCCGTTCTACGCTGGCGTCTATGTCTACGGCAAAAGCGAGAAGCGGACCGAGATCATCGGAGGCCGGGCCCGCAAGAGCTATGGTCACGGCAAGCCGATCGGCACCTGGGAGGTGATGATCAAGGATCACCACGAGGGCTACATCAGCTGGGCGGAGTACGAACGCAACCAGAAGCAGCTGGCCAACAACACCTATGGCTGGCCCGGTGGCGCCAAGTCCAGCCGGGGCGGCCGCGCGCTGTTGTCAGGGATGTTGACCTGCGGGCGGTGCGGCCGCCGGCTTGCCGTCACCTATGCGGGCAATGCCGGGAGCCGTCCAGTGTATCGCTGCGACAAGCTGGGGCCGTTGCCACAACCGCCGGCACGAACATTGGCGGAGGTCGCGCCGGGTTTGCGCTGCGGGCCAGCCGACGCCACGTGAAAAGCTGCTGCGGCGTCAGTCATACCAACGGTGCCCGATACCGACCCGTAGGGGATTCCCTTTCGGACGGAAATGGGATTCAAGGCTGGCGAAGGAGAATCGCCATGCCGCCATCGAGGATTGGGCTCCGGGACGATTTTGACGCCGGCGCGCTTCGCCGCCTAGCGCGGCGTAGCCGGGACAACCGCCAGACCCGACGTCTGCTGGCACTGGCGGCGGTCTATGACGGGATGAGCCGCGAGGCTGCCGCCGCGGTCGGCGGCATGGACCGGCAGACGCTCCGGGATTGGGTGCATCGCTTCAATGCCGAAGGCCCGGACGGCCTGATGGACCGGCCCCGCCCCGGCATGCAACGGCGCTTGAGCGACGCGCAGATGCGGGAGCTGGCGGAGATCGTGGAGACAGGGCCCGATCCGGCGGTCGACGGCGTCGTGCGCTGGCGGCGGATCGACCTGCAGCGCGTCATCGAGGAGCGCTTCGGTGTCGTCTACAGTGAGCGCACGATCACCGATCTGCTCGCCGCGTTGTCGTTCTCCTACATCAGCGGCCGGCCGAAGCATCCGGGCCAGGATGCGCGCGTCATCGAGGCGTTCAAAAAAACTTTCCGCGAACGCTCCAGGCCCACATAGGCCACTTGCCGAAGCACCGGCGGATCGAGATCTGGTTTCAGTGTATGGTTCGCCTCCGGTTTGCAAGAAGAAACGATAGTCCCAGAAGACCCTGCTTCAGCGTATCCGGCTTGTTCGTGGGCGAGTGCCCGAGCCACAATGGGAGCCGCTGGGATGCGTTCCTTACAAGATGATCAGACTTTTTGATCTACTGCCACCACCAGGTTTTGCGTGTCCCGGTCGAAGCAGGGCGATCTACTGGAACCATCAGGCTGCACATCCGATCAGATCACGGTGCCATTGGCTTCTTCTTGCAAGTCGTTCAGCTTCGCGCCGTCAGGCCGCGACCGGCTGAAAGGGTTCGTTCCTCGATAAGACCGCCCAGACGATCCGGGCAACCTTGTTGGCGCTCGCGACGACAATCTTGTTGGTGTGCATGCCCCGTGCGCAAAGCCGTTCCATAAATTCCGCCATTCGACTTTCCCGCTTTCTGCGATGGTAAAATGCCGACCGCATGCCGTGTATCATCAGCGTTCGAACATGGGTGTTTCCGCGTTTCGATATCCCGAGCAGGATCGTCTTGCCTCCGGTCGAGCGCTGTCTGGGTACAAGTCCGAGAAAGGCGGCGAGATCTCGCCCTGTCCGGAAGTCAGAGATGTTGGCGACGGCGCTATAAAGGGCTGTCGCCACGATCACGCCGATGCCCGGAATGGGAAGCAAGGCCCGGCAGACAGAGTTGGATTTGGCGAAGGCTTCCAGTTCGTCGTCGATCTTGGAAAGGCGAGCGTCGATCATCGTGTATTCGGCAATGAGCGTTTCGAAGAGCGCCCGCGAGACCGCAGAAAGATCGACCTTTCCGACCTCCATCAATTCCGTCTGAATGTAGCGTTCGAAACGCGCCCGCCCTGAGGGGATCACCAGGCCGCGTTCGCGCAACAGGCCACGGAGCTGATTGATGATCGAGGTTCGTGCCGTCACTAGCCGTTGGCGCACACGATGGAGCGCCTGCATGTCCAGTTGTTCATCGGATTTGATTCCGACCGCATGGCGGCCCGGCCGTTGTGCGGCTTCGGCGATCGCCAGCGCATCGTTCCAGTCGTTCTTTTGCGCTTTTGCGAAGGGCCGCACGCTCTCCGGGGTCAGCAGCTTGACGTCATGTCCCATCGCGATGAGCTGGTGGGCAAGCCAATGCGCGCCAGAACACGCCTCGAATGCTACACGCAGGCACTCGCTGCGCCGATCGCCGAAAAACGCCAGCAGCCGTGAACGGGTAAATTGCTTTCGCAGGACGATGTCGCCATCGGCGCCCAGGCCGACGACGTGGAAGCTGTTTTTGCCGATATCGATGCCGATCTGCTTGAATGTCATGTGATGCCTCCTTGTTGAGACGGCGAAAATATCCGCCGGGGAGGAGGCGAACCATCCCACAAGATGAAGCCCGGCTCGGACAGAAGAACGGCCGCACCCGGATCTGGGCCAAGAGGGGGACGCGCCCACGCCTCCCGGCCGACCAACGTTATGAGAACGCCTACCTGTTCGGCGCGATCTGCCCCAGGCGCGGCGTCGGCGCCGCGCTCATGCTGCCGCACGCCAACATTCCGGCCATGCAGATGCACCTCGACGAAATCAGCCGCACCGTGGCCCGGCGCGCCCATGCCGTCGTCCTGATGGACCGCGCCGGCTGGCACAAGACCGACAGGCTCAAGGTCCCGAAGAACCTCACCATCATCCTCCTCCCGTCACGGTCCCCCGAGCTGAACCCGGTCGAGAACATCTGGCAGTATCTACGCCAGAACTGGCTCTCCAACTCCGTCTTCGAGACCTACGACGCCATCCTCGACGCCGGATGCGACGCTTGGAACCGCCTCCTGGCAAAGCCCCAGACGATCATGTCCATTGGTCTCAGAAACTGGGCACATGGCGGTCAGTAACTACTGCCGTTGGTATTAGTTAGGGCCTTACCAATTCTCCGAGCCAGAGGACAGTCGCAGCCGAAACCACTATGGCTTGCCGCGCCGAAAGATGAGCATCGCTGTGGCGAAAAGAGGCGCGCCGATCGCCAGGAGCGCGAGCGCCTGCGGCCAAAGCTCGGACAGGCCTATCCCTTTCAGGAACACGCCGAGGATCACGTCCATGTAATGGCGCAGCGGGCTCCCGAGAGAGAGAGTCTGCAACAGCGCGGGCATGCTTTCAACGGGCGCAAGTGTCCCGGAGAGGAACATCAACGGGAACAAGCTGAAAAAGCTTAGCAAAAGGGCCTGCTGCAATGTTCGGCTCACGCTTGCAATCAGCACGCCCAGCGAAATCGCGCTCACAAGGAATACCGCAGTGAGCGCAAGGAAGAGAAGGAAGCTGCCCCGCATAGGCACGCCGAACCACCAGACGATCAAGAGGCTTGGGAATATCGAGAGGAGCCCGATAACGAGTGTCGGGAAGGTCTTGGCGACGAAGAGCTCCGCCGTGCCGATCGGCGTCACCTGGAGCTGCTCGATAGTGCCGGCTTCTTTCTCGCGGACGATGGAGGCCGCTGGATGGATCACCCCCACCATCATGGCGGCAAGCGCAATCATGGAAAGCACCACGAATGAGGTGTAGGTCTGGTCAGGGTTGTACCAGACCCGGACTACCGGCTGGACACCCCCTCCGGACGCCGCTGCGGTTGTCGAAGCCGCCTGGAAACGGTTGACGATCTCAAGCGCATAACCGCGGGCCTGTGCCGCCATGTTCGAATTGGTCCCGTCAAGGAGTACCTGCACGGTAGGCGTGTCGCCCCTCGCCAAATTATGCTGGAAGCGTTCCGGGATGACGAGCGCAACACGTGCCCGGCCCGTCTGAAGCCAATCTGTCGCCGCAGGCGCGCTAGCGGGATACCCGGCGGGCGCGAACGCGTCTGTTACCATAAAGCTTTCGACCAGGGCGCGACTAGCTGATGTCTGGTCGAGGTCGACGACGGCGAGCGGCATGTCATTGACTTCGAAGGACAGGGCGTAGGCGCAGATCACCACCTCGATCGTGTAAAGCCAGAGGATCAAGACCAGCATCACGCGGTCGCGCAGCAGCTGAATCATCTCCTTTACAAGGAGGCCGGCAAGCCGCGTGCCCATCTCACGCCACCTTCTTGCGAAACCGCCACGCCGCGAGCGCGAAGATGATCGCCGTATAGGCGAAGAGAAGCAGGACCGAGGGCCAGAGTTCCGGCAAACCGGCGCCCTTGAGCACGACGCCCCGCGAGAAGTCCACGAAATATTGCACCGGGAACAGGCGCGTATAGAGCTGGAGGACATAAGGCATCGTGAATATTGGGAACAGGAATCCCGAGAACAGAAACGAGGGCATCAGCGTCACGATGAGCGCCAGTAACATGGCGACGAGTTGGCTTTTGGTGACTGTGGAAACCAGGAGCCCAATGCCGACGGTGCAAAAGACATAGACGAGCCCCACCAGAAGGAGGAGGCCAATGCTGCCGCGCAGCGGAACATCGAACCACAGGAAGCCCACGGCGATAACCATGACGATTTGAACAAAGGCAATAAGGCCATAAGGCACGAGCTTGCCGGTCAGAAACTCGGCCGGCGTAAGTGGTGACGCGAAGATCTGTTGAATCGAACCACTTTCCTTTTCACGGGTGATGGCAAGCGCCGTCAGAAGCGGCGGAAACGCCATCAAGATCACGCCGAACAAGCCTGAAATCACGAAAGTTACGCTGCGCAACGCCGGATTATACCAGACGCGGGCTTCGACGCGGACGCTCGGGAACGCCTCACTATGAAAATCCGAGACGATGGCTGCTGCGTAGGCTGCGACGAGGTTAGCAGTGGCGGAATAAGTGCCGTCCACGAGCACCTGGACAGGTGCCGTCCCATCGCGCGCGAGGGTGTTCTGGAACTTCGGCGGGATAACGAGCGCGAGCTTAACAGTGCCACGCTGCAGCCCCTTCTCGACATCCCGATTATCGGTGAAATCCTGTGCAAGCTGGAAGTAGCCGCTCTGAATGAAACGATCGACGAGTGCCCGGCTGTCCGGGGACCGGTCCTGGTCGAAAACCCCTATGGGAACGTTGTCCACGTCGAGCGAGATCGCATAACCAAACAGAAATAGCATCAGTAGCGGCATGAGAAGGGCGACCACGACCGTGATGGGATCGCGAACTATCTCGGTCGTTTCTTTTTCAACGATAGCGGCTATACGGGTGAATTTCATCCTGCTTCCCCGATTGGCCGAACTGCCTGCGTGCGCTCCCGCTCGATATAGGCAAGAAACACGTCCTCGATCGTTTCCAGACCATCTTGCGGCAGGCCGGCGCGCAAGGCCGCGAGGTCGCCCGCCGCGATCAGGCGGCCCTCGTACATGAGCCCGAGGCGGTGGCAGTAGGCGGCCTCCTCCAGATAATGCGTCGTAACGAGCACAGCTGTGCCGGCCGCAGCCAGCGTGTTGACGAGTCGCCAGAAGCGGGAACGCGCCTGGGGATCGACCCCGGAGGTCGGCTCGTCAAGGAACAGGACGGCCGGACGGTGCAGGATGCCGCAGGCGAGTGCAAGCCGCTGGCGCACGGCGCCGGAAAGGCCGGAGACACTTTCGTCCGCGAGGCCGTGGAGCCCGGTGACGGCGCTTGCCCAGGCGATGGCCTCTCGGGCCGGGCGGCGTTTTATCCCGTAGGCGCTGGCGAAGAATGCCAGATTCTCATGCACGGTGAGATCGTGGTAAAGCGAGAAGCGCTGGGACATGTAGCCGATACGCTGGCGCAATCGGCGCGGTTGCGAAGCAATGTCGATACCCACGACACGCGCGGTCCCGTTCGAAGGCGGCAAAAGACCGCAGAGCATACGGATGAGTGTGGTCTTGCCGGCGCCGTTCGGGCCGAGCAAGCCGAAGATTTCCCCGGGGTTCACCTCGAAGGAGACATCGTCTACAGCGACAAAATCACCGAAGCGGCGGGTCAGTCGGCGCGTTTCCACACTCTCGGCCGGTTCGCGATGACCCTTCGAAGCGGCAAGCCGGGCGACTTCAGCAATGCCTGTCGGAACCTCGGTACGCACGCCCTTGCGCAGGACAACGAAGACATCCTCCATCGAGGGCGTGGCCGGTTCCACCCGTCCGAGCTGTTCGAGCTGTTTGCGCAACTCATTCGAAAGACCCTTGGCCGGCTCCACGACAAAGCGGACATCCGTCGGCCGCCACTGGCTTCCCAGCATCTCCGGAGCTTCACTCAAGACATTCTCGACCGCGACCGGATTGTCCGTTTCCACTTGGAAGACAGCTCCCTGCGCGCGAGCACGCAGCGCGTCGGGAGACCCTTGTGCGGTTATCGAACCGCGGTCGAGGAAAGCGACGCGATCGCACATTTCCGCCTCGTCCATGTAGGATGTTGCGAAGACAATCGTCGCACCCTCGCGCCGGAAGTCTTCCAGCATCCGCCAGAGTTCGCGGCGCGAGAGCGGGTCCACCCCAAGGCCGGGCTCGTCGAGGAGAAGCAGGGGCGGCTGATGAATCAGGTTGGTGCACAGGGCGAGCTTCTTGCGCATGCCGCCCGACAGTGTGCCCTCCCGGCGATGAAGAAAGGGGGTGAGCGCGGCGATCGCGAGGAGGCGCTCGCTCCTTGCGGCGTACACAGCCTGAGGCACGGCGCGCACCTTGCCGGCGAAGGCCAGGTTCTCCGCGACAGTAAGGTGATCATAGAGCGTAAAGCCTTGCGCCATGTAGCCAATCCGGGACGTGATTTCGGAGGCTTGCCGTACCGTATCGAAGCCGAGCACCCGGCAGTTTCCCTCACTCGGATCGAGAATGGCGGCCAGGAGTTGAAGGAGTGTCGTCTTGCCCGCCCCATCAGGCCCGACGAGACCAAAGATCTCGCCCCGCGCAATTCGCAGATCGATTGCACTGATGGCCCGAGCGTGGCCGAACCGTCGGCCCAGTCCCTCGGTTTCAATCATGTTGTCGTCCGCGTCGCTCATCGCCCCCGCCTCACTGCGGAACGAAGAGTTGCGGTGGCCATCGCGTGCCGGAACCCCAAAGTATCCAGGCATCAGCAGGCATGCCGGGCTTGAGCACACCATCAGGATTGTCAAGAACAAGCGTCACGCCGAAAACCATGCGCGTCCGCTCCTCCGGCATGTGGATATCGCGGGGCGTGAACTGCGCCTGCTGATCGACCCGCGCGACCCGCCCTTCGAACAGACGGTCGGGAAAGGCGTCCACCCGGACGCGCGCAGAGGCGTCGAGCTTGACCTTGCCGATGTCCTTCTCGGGAATGAAAACCTTGAGTTCGATGCGAGAAAGGTCGGCCAGGATAGCCACCGTTCGACCTGGCTGGGCGAACTCGCCCACCTCTATCGTCTTCGCCAAAACGGTTCCGGAGACCGGTGTGAAAACACGCGTCTTTTTGACTTGGTTCGCCACAAGGGCAAGCTCCTTGCGCGCGGCTTCGATCCGGCCTTCGATCGCGCCGATCTCCGCTTCCAAAGCGCCAACCCGGCCTTGGGCGTTCCGGAACGCGTTTTCCTCCTGTTCGACCCGCTGTGGCGACACGGTACCCCGCTTGCCAAGTTCCCGGTAGCGGGAGAGCTCACGTTCGGCAGTCTCATAGTGATGGCGCCAGACCTGCAGCTCGCGCTCCGCCTGTTCGCGCTCCCGCCGTCGCGCCTCGACCCCGGCCTCGGCTTGCTCTTTCCGCAGGATGAAATCGGCGTCATCGAGTCGAAGCAGGAGGTCGCCTTTGGTGACGGTTACACCTTCGTCAATCCGACTCTCGACGACTCGGCCCGCTACCTCGACGGCCACCCGCACTTCCGTACCTTCGATGTGGCCGTTGCCGTAGAGCAACTGTTCAGGAAGCGGCGCTGGCCGCAAATAGAGGTACAAGCCATAAGAGCCGCCAGCAATGGTGGCCAGCAACAGCGCGCTCAAGAGCCATGTTTTTCTCACGCGGGCGTCCTCCTATAGCGCGACAATCTGGGTGAGATGCTGGCGACAATCAGGATGAGATTCTATGTCGCGGCATCGGTGACGATATCA
>NZ_MPOB01000017.1 GCF_002148795.1 Oceanibaculum nanhaiense
GCCCTCCCTGCGACACACACCCGCCGAAACGTCTCATCCTGATTGTCGCTGAGTCTCATCCTGTTTGTCGCTGCGCAACCGGGCGAAGGCGACGATGTCAGCCACCGTCAGGAAGTATGGCGCGTAGCTCAGCTGCGCGACCAGCGCCAGCTCATGCGCCAGCGACGCCTTCACCCTGTCCGGCACGCCATCGGCATAGCGCCGGGCCGCGCCCTCCCAGGTCAGCCGTTCCAGCGCGCTCTGGGCGGTCTCGCCCGGCGGCACCGGCTCGGCGGGATACTCATAGCGCAGATCGCCGAGATCGAAGGTACAGGCCTCCGCGATCTCCAGGCTGCGGCGCAGCGCCTCGGGCCGGTCGCGGAACAGCCGGGCCATCTCGGTCGGGTCCTTCAGATGGCGCTCGCCATTGGCCAGCAACCGGGCGCCGGCCTCATCGATGGTGCAGCCATAACGGATGCAGGTCAGCACATCCTGCAGCGGCCGGCGCTGCGGCGCATGATAGAGCACATCGTTGGTCGCCAACAGTGGCACGCCGACCGCATCGGTAAGATCGCCCAGCGCCCTGATCCGCGCCCGGTCATCGCCCCGGTAGAGATGGCAGGCGGCCAGCGACAGCCGGTTCCCCACCAGCCGCTTCAGGGCGCGCAGGTGATCAGCGAACCCGGTATCAGGCTTACCCTCGCAGATCGCCACCAGCTGCTGGCCCTCGGCATGGGCGGCAAGATCAGCGAAATCGAGATGGCACTCCCCCTTCGGGGCGCGGCGCTTGCCCAGCGTCAGCAGGCTGGCGAGCCTGCCATAGGCCGCACGGTCCTGCGGGAAGCAGAGCAGGCCGGGTGCATCGCGGAACTCCAGCCGCGCGCCGACTACCAGGCGGATGCCGTGCTCCTTCGCCGCCGCATGCATGCGCACCACCCCCGCCAGCGTGTTGCTGTCGGCGATGCCGATGGCGGCATGGCCCAGTTCGGCGGCACGCGCCACCAGCTCCGCTGCGTGCGAGCCGCCGCGCAGGAAGCTGTAATTGCTGGTCACCTGCAGCTCGGCATACATCAGAACAGCCCGTGCATGTACCAGCGCGGGGCGCGGTCCCCGCCATAGGCACCCTCGCGGAACAGCCAGTAGCGGCGGCCCTCTTTGTCCTCGACCCAGTAATAGTCGCGCAGCCTGGTGCCGGCCCGGTCCTGCCACCATTCCGGGGCGATGCGCTCCGGCCCCTCGGTGAGCGCGACCCGGTGCAGCACCCTGCGCCAGCGGAAGGTGAGCGGCGGCTCGTCGGGCAGCATGGCGGTCACCTCGATCGGCTCCGGGCTCGGCAGCAGCCGCACCGGCCTGGGCTGCTCCGCCATCCAGTCACCCTTGCCCTGCGGGCCCGGCGGGGCGAACACTGGCATTACGGTGACGGCGCGTTCGGGGATATGGCTCTCGACCGACTCCAGCCGCACCACCGCCTGGCGGCCCAGCCGCTGTTGCAGCCGATCCACCAGCTGCGCCAGCGCGGCCTCCTCCGCCTCCTGCTGGCCACCATCGAGAGTGGTCTGCGCCGGGGGCAGCGCCTCTGTCAGCGGTGCCTCCAGCAGCATGGCCTCGATGCCGAAGCCGGGATCGATCCGTTCCAGCTTCTCGGCAAACAGGCGCAGCAGATGCCAGCGGTCGCGGCTCGGCCTGGCAGTGCCGATCTCGATCTGCTGCACCCCGCCATCGACGGTGAAGACCGAGAAGGCGCAGCGCCTCAGCCCCTGGCCGGCACGGTCGAGATCGCCCAGCAGCCGCTCCAGCAGATGCGCCAGCCCCCGGTCGATATCCGCACGGGTGGCGATAGGCTCGGCGCAGGCGAGGTGCCTGCGGAAAGGTGCCGTCGGATGCAGCGGCGCGATGGGTTCCGCCTCCCGCCCCAGCAGCAGGTCGAGCCGCCTTGTCAGCGCCTCACCGAACCGGGCGGCCAGCGGTGCGCGCGGCAGGTCCAGCAGATCGCCGATACGGCGCAGCCCCATGCGCATCAGCTCGCCCGTCAGCGCATCGGGCAGGCGCAGCCCGGTGACCGGCAGCGGCGCCAGCGCGGTGCGGGACGATCCTTCCGGCAGCACGCCGCCCGGCCCGGCATGCGACCAGGCCCAGGCCGCCGCCGGCGTATCGGCCAGCGCCGCCCTTACGGTGAGTCCGAAGCCCTGCAGCCGCTGCGTCAGCCCGGCCAGCAGTGCCGCCTCGCCGCCGAACAGATGGGCGCAGCCGGTGATGTCGAGCAGCAGCCCGTCCGGTCCGTCCCTGGCGACGATGGGGGTATAGCGGCTGCACCAGTGGGCGAGCCGGTCCAGCGCCCCGGCATCGGCGCGCGGATCGGATTCGCGCACCTGCAAGCTGGGCAGCAAAGCGCGGGCATCGGCGATGGGCAGGCCGGGGGCAATCCCCTCCGCCGCCGCCAGTGCATCGACGGCAGCCACGCGCAAGCCGCCCTGCTCCGGAGCAATCAGCGCCAGCGGGCGGGACCCAGCATCAGACGGCCTGCGCCAGTGCTCGGCCGGCCAGTGCGGGAACCACAGTGAAACCCAGCGCCGCATTCTCCCACTCCAGCATCCAGGAACCGGGCTTTCCGCCCCGGCAGCGCAGCAGCTCCACCTGCCAGCGCGGGCGATGCACACCCGCCGGCGACGGGGCCGCCGCCACCCGCCAGCGGGTCAGCGCGGCTGAGCGCACCAGAGCAGCTCCGTGCGAGACCAGCAGCGCCGTCACACCCGAGGCTTCCGCCGCCAGCTGCAGTCGGCGCGAGGCGGTGAGGTCCGGCGCCACCCCCTCGGCGAGCGCCACGGACAGCGCACCGCAGCGCAGCGCCTCCTCCAGCGCCCAGAGCAGCGCCGCCGCCGAATCGGCCTCTGCCAGGATCAGCCGATCAGGGGCAATCCCGTAGCGCGCGAGCCCCGGCCCATAGGGCAGGCCCGCCTCCTGCCGGTCGCGGCGCAGCCGTAGCCAGAGCACCCGGCCCCCCGGTCCCGCATAGCGCGCGGCCAGCCCGGCGGCGAAGCCCGACACCGAAGCCTCGCCGGCGAGCCCCTCCAGCTGGTGCACGCCGCCGCGCGCCAACCCGCCCCAGGGCAGTGCCGCATCCAGCGCCGGATCGCCCAGCTTCACCGCCGGCCGTTCTGTGACGGCACCACCCCGCTCCAGCGCCCGGAGGCGCCGACGCAGGGCGGACAGGTCGGCAGCAGCGTCAGGCATGGTGCTGGCGAAAGCTCAATTGTTCATGAAATGTTCCATATCTGACTCTGCACCGGCAGGCGACGGAGTCAAGGGGGCAGGAGCAGATAATGGGAGGGCAGCCGGCTGGCGGTATAGCTTGCGCCAAGGTTCATGATTGGCGCGATAAGCTGATGCAACGTCCGGGCGGCTTATGAATGACCGCTTCGCGCTTAATTGCCGCCGTTCGGCTCGTCGGGGGCAATCCTAGAAGCGGACATGAAATCAGGTGGGGCACGCCGCTGACCTATCCGACAGTTTGCGATTCGAGCCGATTGCGGCAGATAATCGTCGTCACTTATCTACGTCGTCGAAGATCGAGCGCTTTACGGCAGCAGCATCGGTCGAGGACGGCTCCGCCATCTTCTGCGTCACGATGTGGGTCCAGTCCGTATCGTCGTCGGTTTCCTCATCCCGCTCCCGCTTGCGCTCTTCAAGCATTTCGATTGCGCGCTTTACCTGATCTCGCGCGTCGTCGATCAAGCTGACCGCGTCGTCATCCAGACCGACGCCCATCTCTTCGACACATTCGAGAGCACCGAGCAATTTCTTGAAGTGGCTGTCGGGCTCCTCGTCTAGGTCGGCGTCCGCAGCGATCTCGCCGATTTTCTCCTCAAGGGCTGGCAACAGGATTGTTCGCAGCGCCAAGCCGAGGCCGATGAGGGAAATCGGCGGTATGAGCGCGAGCATCGCCTCATCGGCGAAGAACGACGTATCGAGGTCGGAGAGCGCGATTGATTCGAGGCTGCGAGCTGCCTCGCGCCGCAAGCCATCCGGCAGCAGGCCGAATTGATGGGCGCGGGCGTAGGCTTGAAAACGGGGATCGTTGATAACAGGATCCGTCTGCCAACAGAACCGTGGAAGCAGGTCAGGAAACTGCCTGATCACCTTGACGAAGACCGCATCACTGGCCCGGTAGGACAGGAAGTGAAAGAGCATCCAGTTGCGATGCGTCTCATCGGGCGTGCGGCTGAGCCGGGCGACCAGCGCGTCGTCGAGCGTGGACGGAATCACGAGGGCGTCGCGAATGAGCGGCGAACCCTCGCAGGTGAAGCTGCCGAGGATCGTGTCGATTGGTGCGCCGCGGATGAGCGCAGCCATCATGTGCGGCTTTTGCCGCAGAATCTCCGTCAAGGCGTCGGAGATTGTCGGATGCGCGAAGGTCCATCTGGCGCCGGACCGTTTTAGGAACGAGCCCTTCAACTCGGCAAAGCAATCCTGGATTCTAGCCAAACTGAAACCGGTCAATTCCGCCACTGCTTCGGCGGCGCCGGCATCATGATCGTTCGGATCGAAGCCGGCCTGATGGACGTAGACGAGATAGAGCGCGGCCTGGAGCTGCTCGTCCAGAGCGCTGACCGTGTCGACAAGGTGCTCGGTCGGTTCCTCCATGAAGCGCACGAGCGAACTCTCGCGAGGCGCCAGTCCCTTAGTGAAGTTCGGATCGCCAAGCCTTTCGGCTATTCCAGGGAGGAAATCGTCAACGGCGGCGACCGCTTCGAGGTGCGGCTTGACGCTTGAACGCCAGCTCTGGCTCTGCTCGCCGAAATTGATGTGATTATAGAGGATCTGCGCCTTCTCTTCAAAGGTCAGATCACCGACGTCGACAACGGCGCTGCCATCGGCGAATTGCGCAAGATTGCGCTGCCCCAGCCGGCGCCGAGCTGCCTCATAGATATGCTTGCGCGAAGTCAGCAGGAAGCGGTTGCCGTGCTTGATCGCCGCGCGCAGCTTCGAGAAAGCCGACGTCCAGTCCTGCACGTAATCGTCGCGCAGCACGTTCGAACCGAAGGCGTCGTCAATCCAGAAGAAGCGACCGGGATCGTTGGGATTCCAGCCTGCCTCGAAATCGCGCGGGCTGGTCAGGGCAAGGACGGTATTGTCCGGATTCTCCGAAGCGATCGTCGAAACGATTGCGCCGATCGCCGACTTGCCGCTTGCCGGATTGCCGAGCAGAAGCACCACGCCATGTTCCGAGATGGCGTTGACCGCGTCGCGATGCGCCCGCGTCGGAACATAGGTGCGAAGCTTCGGAATCCAGCCGTCGAGCAGCGCCCGGCTCTGTTCGCTCAGCCGTTCGTCGACGATCGAGGTCAAGTCTCCCAGGCCATAGACCTGCGGGACGAGCGCGCGCAGTCGTGTGCTGCTCCTAATGACCCGGACGATGTATTGGCGGCCCAGGATGTGGGGCTTTCGCACGCCGAGTTCGCGCAGCTTGGCCCGCATGGCGGCCGCAACTGGCGCATCCATACTCATGTTGGTCATGAAGACGTAGGTGTCCGCCTGGCCAGCTTTAACGAGTTCCTCGACGTTACCGATCTCAGTGGAGAGGTCGCCGACCTTGAGCGCCTTTCCGGCATCCGAGGTATGCTTGCACTGGACCGTGCCGATGAATTGCTCATTGCTTGGCGAAGGGATGAGAAATACCGCGTCCTGACCGCCGTCCTGCGCCTCGCGAAATATTTCCACCGGGCGGCCCAGAACCACTTCGCAAACTTGAGAGCAGAGATCCTGGAAGGCGCGCCAACCGATCGTATGAAGTGCAAGGTCGCCCCACGGGCCATGCGCGCAACGCACATTCGTCACCGCAGGTTCGGTTTGGCCGGCCACGATTGTCACGTGGCCACCGCGCAATAGATGACGCTTAGTCGCGATATTTCATGCACTCCCATCATGTGACCGCCGTTTCGGCTGCAGTTGCTCCCGCCACAGGCGGCTTAAACGCGAACTGGGTCTCGCATTTATCATGCGCACACACCGGCTTGTTAAGGCCGAACGGCCGCTGATACTTGGTGCGACCGCACACGCATTCGAACTGCTGGCGGAACGCCTTGAACTCGTCCCACCGCGTCTGCTCGTCCCCAATCGAGCCGTCGCCATAGGGGGCGTCCTGAAAGTGGCTTCCGAAATTCTCAATATCGCCTTTGATAAGGCTGGTGATGAAGCGGTTGTTCACGCCCGGCACATCAGCGGGAGTCAGCTTGAGGTCGCCAAGGAAGCCGCCGATCGCCGAGGCCAGCTCGGCACGCTCGTAAGAATAGGCCTTTTCGAGCTGTCGGATGCGGACATTGACGCCGAACCCGCGGGCGATGCCCAGCAGCCATTCCTCCTCCGCTTGACGCATCTCGTTGGCGGCGGATTCTCCCTTGGCCCAGCGATCGGCGATCATCTCATCGGTGACCTTGTGGTCGGCGAAGCGGGGCCCAAACGCCGGATCAAGTCCGATGATGCGGGTGAACTGCCAGTCCTTCGCTGCGAGCTGGTCCTTCAGATGATTGAAGAAACGTTCGTCATGGGTGGCGAGGATGATCTGGCAGTCCGTGAACATCTTCGCGAGCAGCGCACCGATCGCGCGGCGATGATCGGCGTCATAGGATGTGACGACATCGTCCAGCGCAATCACCGGTGCGGCACTATTGAACTTCTTGATCGCCGCGAGGCGCAGCGCGAGCGCGACCGAATGGATCTGGGAGTCGCTGAGATAGCCGCCCGGCGCGACGTTTTGACGATTGTCCGCAAAATCGATCACTAGCTGCATGCGCTGCTGGTTGGTGTCGTCCTCACCAGGCAGTTCAAGTCGGATCGGCTTGGCGTTGGCGCCTTGGATCTCCTTGTAAATGTCGTTCATCGGCACCTGAAGCGTGTCGAGGAGCGACTGGACCTTCTCCCGGATTTTGCCCGAGACGAGCGTGGCCTGCGCGACGAGCGCTTCGTGCAGCGTGGTCAACTGCTCGGTAGTGCGGGTTGCCAACGCCACATCCTTTTGGAGATTAAGCAGCCGGTCGATGCTGGCCTTGACCTTGACCCAAGTATGCTCGCCCTGTTTCGCCTCGATGTCGGCGATCTCATGATCAAGGTCGGAGAGGCGCGTCTCCAACTCGGCGACGATGGCGGCGGAATCGGGCGCGTCAACGGTCGGCCATCCGCCAACGCCGGCTTGGTAGGCGATGAGCGCGGTCTTGAATCCGTCGCCATCGTCATCGGACAAATGCTCGATCATCGCGGGAAGACGCGCCACGAGCCGATTGTGCGCCTGGCTGGCGGCGGTCTCGGCATTGTCCAGCGCGGTCTTCGCGTCGTTGTAGCTTTGCAGGTCCTCGAGATGGGTCATCAGGAGATCGCGGATGGCGGGCACGCTTCCGGCGGCAGTGTCACCGATCGCCGTGGCGCATACCGGGCATGCGTCGGGCGCGGTCGCGTCGTCGGCAAACAGCTTCTCGGCTTCCTTCCACACTGACCGGAAGACCGTGCCCGCCGCCTTGTCGCGCTCAACGACCTCAATGGCCTTCGCGTCGGCCAGCGCAGATAGCGCCTTATCGAACGATTCGATGGCTCCCGAATATTTGGCGTCGCCGCCGTCCTCGGGGACGATCTTTTGCCACAGCGCGATGAGCGAATTACGAATCTGTTTGAGGCCGGCGAGACCGAGCCGCTTTTCCTCCGCCTCAACACGATTGCCGACCTCGATATAACCCTCGTCCTCGGCGGAGAGCGCTGCGAGCGTTAACTCGGGATCGAGCGGAGCGATGACGCTCACGTTGACGAAACCGAGCACGGTCGCGTCGTCCCACGCCTGAACAGCCTGTGCGGTCTCCGTCCGCAACAGACCGGCAAGGCGAACCTGTTCGGTGGTACTCTCGGCAGCAGCCTTCACATCGCGGCGCAGAAGACGGAGGTTTTTCTGCACTTCCACCAGCGGTGAAAGCTGCAGCCAGCTCGCCACGTCGCTGTAGCGGTTCTCGGGACTATGCGTTTCAACGAAGGTGCGCAGCGTATAGCCGCGGATGATCGGCGAGACGACGAACCCGGCTTTCATCGCGGTCGCGGCCGCATGGATCGGGCGAAGATTGCCGGTGGCGGTGCGGCTGCCCTCGACCGTCGTCTTGCCGGTGATCGTGGTGAACTTGACCATCGGCGCGATGCCCGCCGCCTGCGCGCCATTGTGCACGAGGGCGGGCGGTCCGGCCTGGTTGTTCAAAGTGCGCTGCCCGAGGCGTTCGAGCGTGCCATGTTCGGAGAACAGAAACTCGAGTGCGTCGATGACGCTCGATTTGCCGAGGCCGTTGGGCGCGAAGATCGCGAGGCACGGCTTCTTACTGAGGTCGAAGGTCTTGGGCTGAAGATAGGCGCGGAAGCCTTCGAGCGTCAGCGAGTGAAACAGCGTCGGATCAGCCATCAGCCTGCTCCTCGACTGGTGCGACGCGCTTCGCCGCGAGCGCGACGATCGCGGCCTTGGCATTGGCTACGGCATTGGCATGCGGCGTGACCGTCAGCAGGTGATCGGACAGGATGCCGGCAAGATCGACGTCGACATCGTCCGACGCCTTAAGGGTCTCGGACAGGGTCGCGAGGAACACTTCGGGCGTATCCGCCTGTTCGACCTGTGGCGCGGCCAGTGCCGCCAGCATATCAGGAGTCGCCGCTTCTTCCGGTGCCCCCGTTTCATCCTGTCCCATCATTCCCCCCTATTGCCGGCCCTCTTCCAAGAACCATCGATGGTGACGACGTAGCAATGCCGCCAATATCAGATGGCTGGGCGGCATAACTGCAGGCGCTGATTATTCCCCCTCACTCAACGTGAAACCAGAGAGCAAAGGCGTCAATGGTCGAAGGTGATTTAGGAACCCTCTCCTTGCTTGATTGTACGAAGTCGGCCGAAGCACGAAAGTCTGCTTTCCCACTGCTGGTGCTTGAACCGGAAAGTCAGCAAACAGCCACCCTAAGGGACAATAATTGCTCACCAGGAAGTCAGCTAAAGCGATTCTAGAAGCTACCGGTAGCAATTAAGCTCCGCGCGGTCCCGTCGTTAGCCGGAAAGAATAGATGGCAAGCAGCGCTAAAACCAGTCCGTAAGCGCGCTTACGATCATCGCGCAGCACATATTGGTCAACATGAACCAAGCGATCTTGGCCCCACAAAACGTATCACAGCCTCCTTGAAAGATCAGCCATCGCTTACCACGTGCGCCGAGTGTTTTCGAATCATCGGCGGTGCAAAAATGCCCCTTCCAACCAGTTGGTCCTGCGTGGCGCTACACCCATTCGGCCACGAAGTCCTCGCCGGGCGCGATCTGCCGCCACCAAACAAGCACCTGGAGGGGGTGCTCCACGAGTGTGTCAAAAGACACCTACCTTCCCCCCACCAAGGAGAGAAGCTCGTAATACTTTACGAGCGATGCTCAAGAGGAAGAAAGCTGGATGAGAAAAGCGGCGTTCACGCAAAGATGGCTCCCTCGTTCAAGAAAATGAAAGAAAGAGGGATGCGTCCCGTTATCGTGATCGCTGAGAACGGAAGCGGGATGGCGGACAGAAAAGAACGCAAACGCGAAGGGTTGGCTACCTTGGTCGAGATCGCGAAAGCCACGGGGCTGACTGTGGTCGTCTGGGAATATGACCGTCTGACGCGAAACCCTGAAAGTATTGGCTGGCTGCTTAGTCACCATATACGTTACCGCAGCCTTACAGAATCCGGCAGTGTGGATAGCGTCTTGGTCGTCGCCTCCATGAAGGCCCGTAAAGAAGGTCTTCATTTGCGCGAAATGGGACGAAAAGGCCAGGAAGCGCTAGTCGCTAGTGGCAAGGACCATATCCGCTTGGGCAACTTGGAGAAGGGTCGGGGAAAGGGCCACGAAACCCGTGCAGATCGTCAACGCCAAGACGCTCTCGATTGCGGCCCGGACATGGAACGCGCCATTCGCGCCCTCCTCGACGAAACGCCAATAGGGAAGGCCATCTCCCTTGGCCGGATTGCAGAATGGCTGAACAATCATGGCCACAAGACCGGCACTGGTGGCCGATATAGCACCGAGCAGCTTCGGCGCTACATGAAGCACCTGCCTCGCCTGAAAGCCTTGCGTTCTCGGGAGCTGGTGGAGGAGCCCGTTACATCGACGCGGAAACGCAGCGCTGATTCTTCGGTTGCTGCTCCTGCCGGGTCGTCAGCGGCGGCTCGCAGGTACGCCTCTCCCGATCCCAAATCTTCGCGGACGCCGACCCGGCGCCGGAAGCGGCCCAAGCTCATCTCCCTCGATGCGGGTCTGGATTGCTGGCGCGTGCCCCAATCCCATTATCTTGGCGGCAACGAATCCGCTGATGACGTTCGGGCATCGGCGATAGAGGTCAATCCCAGCTTTGAATCTGGTTCAGCGCCTGCTAGCACGGAGCGGTTATCCCCCTCCTCCACCTCTGCCGATATTTCCGGCGCGAAGGATGCGCCGGAGAAACCGGTGCCCGCTTCAGCTCCCCGCGCATCTTCATCAAAGGTCCTAGATGTGATCCGGCGCGCCCGTGAATCCGAATGGGAGCTTTGCGAATATCCCTCCGGCACCTGGTCGCCTGGCCCCGGCAGCTATCGTCGGAAGCGGCCGACTCCGGCAAGCAAAAAAGCTCTATAGGCGTCACAGGCGGGCGCTGAGTCTTTTGCAATGTACGACAGCAGAAATCGTCCAGAGCCCGCCAGTGAGCCTCTGTGTGCGATGCAGGGACATTCTACGTTGAGAAGCGCTGACCGAGAACGGATTAACGCTTTGAAATCAATGCAATAATCGCATTACGCGATAGTTGCGTTATCGCCGGTACCGCCGGAAGGTGCAGCGGTTCCGCCCAGCCTCCTTCGACTGATAGAGCGCCTCATCGACCGTCTGCAGGGCGGTGTCGATGGTGATATCCGGTTCATCTCCGAGCAGGCTGTAGCCGATGGAGACGGTGGCGGTGATCTCCGTCCCGTCGGGCAGCCGCACCGGCGTATCGGCGATGCATTTGCGCAGGCGCTCCATCATCCGGTCCGCATCGCGCCGGGTCACGCGCGGCAGCAGCAGTAGGATTTCCTCGCCGCCATGGCGAAAGATGTGGTCGAAGGCCCGGATGCCCTCATCCAGCCGGTTGGCGATGGCCACCAGCACCGCGTCGCCGGCGTCATGGCCATGATTGTCATTGATGGCCTTGAAATTGTCGGCATCGATCAGCGCCAGGCAGAACGGGCTGCCGCGGCGTCGTGCCTTGCGGCATTCCTCCTCGAAGATGCGGGCCTGCGCCGGACGGTTCATCAGCCCGGTCAGCGTGTCGGTGGCGGCGAACAGATCCCAGGTTTCGGTCTTCACCTCCTCGGTGAATTCGAGGAAATCCATCACCTCGCCGGAAATCCGCCGGTGCTGGCCCTTGGCGACCTTGCCGGTGCGCACGATCTTGCCCACGAAGCTGGCGAAATCCTCGCGCAGCTCGCGGTAGCGGACGAGCACGCGCGACAGCTTGCGCAGCTGACGGTCGGTAAGGTAGTCGCGGATCGGCTCGAGATCGAGATCGACCGGGGCGATCAGCTCGCCCGACTGCAGCTTGCCGAGAAGCGCTTGGGGCCTTGGCCGCCCGCCGACCAGCATGAGATTCAGCAGGGTATAGGCCTCGATGACCTCCATGTCCTTCTCGACCAGCGCCTGGATCGTGGCTTCCAGCCGCTCCTTCAGGTTCTGGACACCATCGGACGGCGTGGCACCGTCGGAGCGATGGCCAAAGTCATCAGGCGTACCAGGGGCGGACATTGACGAAGCCATGGGCGGCTTTCTGCGCCGGAAGTATGGCTCTCACTATCGAGCTTTGTCTGCTTGCTTACAAGCGGCCCGCTTTGCCAACCCCACCTGATACTTCATTTAAGAAAAACGCTCTGTAAGCGTCACTGGCGGGCGTTAGAGTTTTTGCTATGCGTGAAGCAGAAATCGCCCAGAGCCCGTCAGTGCGCTTTTATGTGCGATACAGGGGCGTCTCATGCTGCCCATCGACCCACAGATTCAGAAAACCCCTTTTAATCAATGTGATAGTTGCATTTCGTGATAAGCGCTTCTTGTAGTCCTCCAGACGCGACACATCCTCGCCCAATGAATACGCGTATGCGTATATTCATACGATATACGCAAGCTCGTATATTGATTCTTTATACGCCCTTGCGTATATTGCGAGTGGAGGTGCTCATGACCGACCAGATCGCCCGAAACGAAAAGCAGCTCGGCGCTATCCTGCGCCGTGCCCGCAAACAGGCCGGCCTGACGCAAGGCGCGCTCGGCGACCATATCCACCTGCGTCAAGGCACCGTCTCCCGCCTTGAGGCTGGTGAGCCTGCCGTGCAACTGCGCACGCTGATGGCCGCGCTCTCCGCTCTCGACCTCGAACTCGTCGTCCGCCGCCGAAGCAAGGCAAGTGTCGCCGATATCGAGGATATGTTCTGATGACGCGCCGGCGGGTCCACGCCCCGCTCAATGTTTTCCTGAACAGCCGCCTCGTCGGAAGTCTGCGCCGCGAATCCACCGGGGCCATCGATTTCCAGTACGCCAAAGACTGGCTCACCTGGGAGAACACGTTCCCGATCTCCCTCTCCCTGCCCTTACGCGAGGACCGCTATATCGGCGCACCGGTCATCAACGTCTTCGACAATCTGCTTCCTGACAGCGACGGCATCCGCAAGCGCGTCGCCGAGCGCGTCGGCGCCGGCGGCACGGATGCCTATAGCCTGCTGGCCGCCCTTGGCCATGACTGCGTCGGCGCATTGCAATTCCTCCCCGACGGCGCCGATCCGGGCAAGCCCGGCGCCAGCGACGGCAAACCGGTCACCGACGACGACATCGCCGCCATCATCAACAATCTTGCCGCCGCCCCGCTCGGCATGGGCGAGGATGAGGATTTCCGCATCTCGATCGCCGGCGCGCAGGAAAAGACAGCCTTGCTGCGCAAAGACGGACATTGGTTCAAACCTGCTGGCACCAGCGCCACTACCCATATCCTCAAGCCGCAGATCGGCCAGCTGCCAAACGGCATCGATCTCTCGAACAGCGTTGAGAACGAGTATCTCTGCCTCAAGCTCCTCGCCGCCCTCGGCGTGCCGGCCGCCCATACCGAAATTGCTGAGTTCGGCGGACGCCGCACCCTTATCATCGAGCGCTTTGACCGCCGCTGGACGAAGGACGGTCGCTTGCTGCGCCTGCCGCAAGAAGATATCTGCCAGGCGCTCTCCGTGCCGCCCACGCGGAAATACCTGTCCGAAGGCGGGCCCGGCATGCGCGACATCATCCAGCTTCTCAAAGGTAGCGATACGCCAGAGCAGGACATTGCCACCTTCATGCGCGCCTGCATCCTGTTCTGGATGCTGGGCGCCACCGACGGCCACGCAAAGAATTTCAGTATCACGCTCGGCCCCGGCGGACGCTTCCATTTGACGCCGCTCTATGACGTGCTGACCGCACAGCCAAGCCTCGATGCCGGGCAGATCCAGCAGAAGAAATTCAAGCTCGCCATGTCCGTCGGCAAGAACCGTCACTATCAGGTCGACGACATTATACCGCGCCACTTCCTGCAGACTGCTGAACTGGCAGGCGTCGGCATGCCGCTGATGCGTGCCCTCTTCGAGGAGATTGCCGATACCGCAGTCGGACGGACCGATACGGTCATGGAATCACTGCCACCCGGTTTTCCGGAACAGCTGATCGCGTCGGTCAGCGCGGCGGTCCGAAAGCGGACCAAGCTTGTTGCGGATGCCAACGCATAAACACCGCGCAAGGGCAATGCGATCGGCTTGAGTCCGCTTCGCCAGCCCCACCTGAAATCTTAATATACAAAACGCTCTGTAAGCGTCGCTGGCGGGCGCTGGGTCTTTTGCAATGTCCGGGGCACAGCGAAAACGCCCAGAGGCCGTCAGCGGGCTTCTGGGCGCGATACAAGGGCATTACGCGCTGTGCATTGAGCTTTGAATTCTGAAAAAAGTCTTTTTCTTCAATGCGATAATTGCATTTCGCGATAAGCGCATTAATGCCAGGAGTTGCAGTCACGGCAAAATCAGGCAACGCTACAATTAAGGCGAAAGCTACTTCAGGCATATGTCTGCAGGGCGCCCTGGCTGCAGTGTCGGTCTGCGTTCTATGCGCCGAGGTAAAATCGGGTGCCAGGTAGCTGCCAATATCAACGGCTAGAATTTCGATTGGGGGAATTGGGATGCTGCGAGGTGCGATTTTGATCATGGCGGGGCTCTGGCTCGTCGGTTGCGTTCAGGATCCGAACAACCCCATGGAAGGCCTGATCATGTCCCGCCATGCGCCGCCTAAACCCGGGCAGCTGTTCGGCGTACCGATGCCAAGTCCAACCCAGCAGGCCCCCCAGACGGCAATGCCCAGCCCAGTGCAGCAAGAGCCCAAAGCAACGCCCCCTTCTGGCGGCGCTCAAAGTCCATACTACATGGACGTGCTGGGCAACCTGGTCGCGGACACAAAGCTCCATCCCGCGACACGCGAGCTCCCCGACCTGACGGATTCCGGCCTGCGCGCAATGCAGGACAAGCTGATGGCGCGCAAGTCGGCCTTCCAGGCCGGGCGCGAGGCGCTGCTCTCGACTGACGGTGCCCTCAATTGCCCGCTCACAAACGATCTGCGCTGGCGCATCGCCACCGGCATGACAGAGCCCGAATTTGCGCGGAATGCCGCCCCCTTGCCGCCGTCCATACAGCCGCGGGTAAGGCTGGTCGAGGCCGTTCTGGTCGAGGGCGAATGCCGCGACGGCAGGCCCGAAGGCGACTTCGTGGCTGTGGGACGCTTCGAGCGTGTACAAGGTTCAGGCGATTTGGCGTCAACGACCATCGAGATTCGTCGGGTAGAGGGAACGATGCGCGACGGCCTGCTTGAGGGCGAACTTCTCCACTCGGGCCGTATCGACAGTCTCAATGCGAGCGGGCAGCGGCTGTTCAGCAACGACGCCGTGGGGTCCATGAACTACCGGGCGGGAAAGCCGGAGGGGCCGACGCTGACGATCGCGGACGTCATCCAGGCGGATGGAACGCTCGGCGCGCTGACGACAAAGGTTACAACGCCCATCGGCCCGCGTACGGCACGCTCGCGTTACTATATCGGCAGCCAGCTGCAGACGGACTCGACGCTGGTCGATGGCCTCTCGCACGGCTGGATGCGCCTCTACGAGGTTCAGTTCCTCAAGAAGCAGCACCTTACGGGCAAAGGAACTCAGCAGCTCTGCTATCAGCATGGTCGCCAGGCACCCGAAACAGCCTGCGCTGCCGGCTCCTGATCCCTCCGTAAGACCCGGCGGCTCATGACATGCGGATGGCATTGCTGTCAGATATAGGTTTCAGCCTCTCCAAGAAACGAAGCTGCTCAACGCAAAAACGCCCTGTAAGCGTCGCTGGCGGGCGTCAGAGTTTTTGCTATGCCGTAACAGCAGAAATCGTCCAGAACCCGCCAGCGAGCTTCTGCGTGCGATACAGGGGTATTTCATGCTGCCCATCGAATCTCGGACTCAGAAAAACCCCTTTAAATCAATGCGATAGTCGCATTTCGCGATAAGCGCGTTACCGCCGATAGCGGCGCAAGGTGCGGCGGTTCCGCACGGTTCCCCTCCCCCACGGGCTTGCGATCTGCCCTTCCGCCCCGGACAATGGAGGCTAAGGGCGGCGCTTCGACAGACCGGCCCCATCGGGAGGAGAACGATCATGCAGCATGATGCGGCGCTTGTAGCCCGCGCGGCGGACCAGCTCGAGCAGGACGGCTATGCCGTGATGGAAGGCATCATGCCCGCCGACATGCTGGAGACCTATCGCCGGCGGATCAACGCGCTGATGGCGGATGAGCGGGAGCACCCCTATGCGCCGGAGGATGGCACCACCAGCGCCGAAGATGAGGCCATCGCCGATTACTACCGCCGCCACTACACGGTCAGCGAGGCGGAGATCGGGCGCATCCTCGCCCGGGTGCGCCATGACCGACAGCGCGATCTCGATACCGGCTGGCCAGCCCCCTACCCCAAGATCGCCAAATCCTTCATCCACCTGCCGACGATGTTCGATCAGGACCGCTCGCAGCGTGTCTGGCAAATTCCCAACAAGGCGCCGGAGCTGATCGGCGCTGCCGAGCATCCGCAGGTCCTTGCGGTCGCCCGCCGGCTGATGGGCGACGACTGCACTTTGCATGATTATCAGGCGACTAGCATCGGTCCCGGCACCAGTGGCGGCTCCTGGCATGTCGATGCGCCGCTGGGCCAGATCCCCGAGCCGCTGCCGGAGTTCGCGCTCACCCTGCAGACGGTGTGGCTGCTGGACGAGTTCACCGAGCACAACGGAGCGACCCGAATCGTACCCGGCAGCCACAGGAGCCGGCGATCCCCGCCCTGGTCCAGCGATCCGCTGCCGGACGAGGTGGCGCTGACCGCCCCAGCCGGTTCTGTCGCGCTGTGGCTGTCCAACACCTGGCACCGTTCCGGCCCGAACAGCACCGACCGGCCGCGCCGGGCGCTCATCATCAACTACAACCGCTCCTGGGTGCGCGGATTCACCGATTTCACGGCGACGCTCGACCCGGAAGCGGCGAAGCGCTTCTCGCCGACGGCACGCTATCTCTTGGGTTATGGTGCCCGCGCCCCGGAGCGCCGCTAGGCTAAAAAAAAAACTCTGAAAATGCCGTGACATCGCGGAAGGCCGCTTGAATTCCGGTAAGCTATTGGTTACAATTCGACCATGCCCTCATAAAGTGGCGAAGGGGCCGCTCCCGGGGATCGCATCACCTGCACCTACCTGTGCAGGCGACATATCTGACATTCAAATCTCACGCCCGCCGGGACGAAGACCGGCAGCATGAGCGCGTCAGACGCGACCGGAAAATCAGTGGCTCTGGTGCCCGCCGGATACGGCAACGTATGAAAGAGGGCCCTTGAAGATGGAGGCGGGTTCGCCGCGCCTCCTCCTGCTTGAGGTTGATGGCCGGCTGAAAGCAGGGCTCCAGGATTAGCACCCCTGGTAACCGCGTGCGCCCCCGCAAGGGGGACGGGATTTGCAGCTTACGACCCAGTAATGGACGCCGCTGGGTTGCCGCAGGTAGAGCGGCTAGGTTGCGGGCCAGGCTTGAGCCACACGGGCAGAGCAATCCTCTCGGCAGGGACGGAATGGGCGAATCACGCTTCTGTGTGTGATTTTGCTTGTTCTGTTCCTGCCGGGGGGATTTGTGCTAATCCGCCGGGCCCCCTCGAAGAAGATGAAACCTCAGCATCGAGTTTGGCCGGCGAACGTCAGAAAATGGCAGAAACTGAGCCAAAACATCAAAACAAGGCTTAAAACGGCACTTCAGGCGAAGATAAAACGTCTCTCCCCTCACCGGCTGACGTTTCCGCCGCGATTCAGAAGCTCAACCTCGTCCTTCATCCGCCATTTGTGCAGAAGCTGGCGAAGCTCCTGCTCTCTTTCGGCGTCCAGGCGCGGATTCTGAAACTCCGTTTCCTCCCGGACCACCTCCAGCAGCCGACGCTCATTGTCGGTGATGATCTGGCCATAGATTTCGGTGATCACCTCGATCAGCTCCGGCTCATATTCCTTCATCGCCCGGAAGAAGAGCCACTTGGGATCGACTTCCAGAACCTTGGCCAGCGCCGGTATCCTGTTGAACGGCACCTTCGTTGTGCCCTTCTTGAACATGCTGATGACGTTGGCGTTGTCATACCCCAAGGCCACTGCGATCTCCTTTCTGGGCTTTCCGGAAAGGTCCATCAACCGCTCCAGATCCTCGGCAAAACGCTGCTTGGCTTCTTTATCCAACATCAAATGCTCCCGCGATCAATTACAACGATGATTATTATACGCGCGGGAGCAGTCCCGCATGAAAATGTCCATCAATTTATCCGGGTGGATATTTCCCTATATACATCGGCTTATACATTGACGTTTCTACGAAACGCCTAAGAAATTCCTATGCCGGAAGACGTTATTTGTCTGACGCCATCAGAAACAGGGTCCAGTTCCGTCAGGCCTGGCCAAACCAAGCACACCACCTAAGGTTGCGCGCGCCAAAGCATAGGAAACCGGATTGAGCAGCGCAGCCTCTCGTGCCAGTTCAGCCGATCGAACTACGCGCGTTGGCCAACGCATCCAAGATGACCCTCATGCCCCCTCCCCGTTAGAGATCGATCTTCTCCGGCGTCAGACAAATGGGGAAGATGAAGCCCAGCCCAATGCGCAGGCTAGAGGCTGAAGGCAACCTGATAGCGTTAAACGTGTCGATGACGCTTGGGAGGGCTATGAAGCTCTTCCCGCTCTTGGTCCGGCAGGGCTCGCAAAGAGCTTAGCAACTACGCAGCCTGGCCTTTAACAGCCGGCATCATCTCCTGAACAGTGACGGCGCCGGCTCATTGCCAAGGAAGGGGTGTGCGCCGGCTGCATTGAGGGTAGAGGGACACGCTCACGGGAGCATGCAACGAGAAGCGATCACCGACAGGTGTAACGGCAATGGGGGTTACGAAATACGGGCCGTCAATTTCCACATCGTGAGAATCGCACCGTCAAACGGAAATCACCTGCGCCTCGGTGCCAATTTATGTATGGCTGGGTCCGAATCCATAGGCGCGGCGCGGAGAGTGGAAGTCCTAGAACGGCAAACAAGGTTCCAGGGGGATGCAGGCAGTGTTCGGGCGCTTTCCTGGCCGGCTCCTTGGAGCGGGGCTGAAGCCGCCCATAATCAGTCAATTGTCTCCAGACGTACACTATCAGTTCGCCAAGACGTTTGGCCTTGGCCGCGGAGCTGGTGCAAATCGCAAGTGACGTGGAAAAGACTATTAATCGGCTGGGTCAAGCCAACCTGACGTCATCAGTATTGATGATCGCTGTTTCCGGCTTTCGTATATCCCAGGTGTCTTGGATGTCACGCTGGTCCATATACTGAAACAGCTGATATACGAGGATCATATCCACAGTCTCGCCATCCATGGCCAGGGGCAGCAGGATACGGGAGGTTTCGGCATTGGCAAAATTCGCCTTGTCATGGAAAAGCGTCCGCGAGAAGACGGGCGCCTTTTCGCTGACAACCAGCTCATTGAGAAACCGGATATAGTCCCGGTAACCGTCCGGCAGCGCCTCGTCCAGGGTCATGCCGGTCAGGTCGCGGCCGGTGATCCGAACAATCTCCGTGCCGCACAGGCGGAACCGGAACTGCACAGAGTCCGTATCCCTGCGCACATCGACCAGAATCATATTGCTTAGCAGGTCGGGCATATCCAGCGGATCGATATGCTGACGCCCGGGCAAAGCATTCCCGGTCCACTTCTCTTTCCAATAAACAAGCAACCGTCCAATCCGCGAATCCGGTAGATCGCCGGCGGACATCTGACCAATGGTAAAGGACGATGTCGGCTCCCTTCGCAACAGGATGTCCTTGTCGCGGATTTTTCTGACCATGTGTCCCCGAAATGATGCTTTTTTAGCAACGCCAGATGAAGCGCGAAATCAGTTAACAATCGATTAATTGCGCCATCCATACGGTTCTGAGCGATGCCGAAAGTGCGTTGCGTTGCCTTGGCCTATGTCATCATTTTTCCACTGCCCTAACGTTTTCTTTACGCTACGCCATCATCTTTGCGGTCCCGAAACCGATCACAATGCACAGCATAGAAAATGCCCAACCGAACGACGCTGCCCCAGACAGAAGAGCAACTGGCGAAAGCGGCGCTCTGCAAGGCGCCGGACGATCTTTATACTGTCGGTGCGCGCGAATTGATTTCGCGGCATTGCCGCAGCTTTCTGGACGCCATGCGCGCGACTCCGACCGAACTGCTGTTCAGCGAGGAGCTGCAGAAGAAGCTGGAGAACGCCGGCACCGCCTATTCCGGCGCCGTGCAGAAGGTCGCGATCGCCCAGGTGTCCGGCACCAAGAACCGCGATGTGGCCGGCCGCATCAAGGAGATTTACGCGCTGTGCGACGGGGTGCGCAACCGCACGCTGGAGGCGGTTACCGCCATCCCGGTGGATGCGCTGGACCCGAAACGGCTGAAGGAACAGCTGGCCTCCCTTCCGGCCGAGGAGGAGCAGCGCCTGTTCCGCCTCAACCTCATGCTCGCCAGGGCCCTGCTGAAGGAAAAGGGCTGGGACGAAAAGACCGGGCTGCTGCTCACCCTCTATGAGGCTGAACCGCCGGCTGCCGACATGGTGGCCCTGGATATGGCCTTATCGGAGATCATCCGGCTGCCGGCCGGCCTCGACACGATCATCGGCAAGCAGGGCAAGACGGTGGGCGAGCGCATCGCCCTGCTGAGCAAGCTGGCCTCCGGCAAGGCGGACGACCCGGCGCCGGTCCCTTCGGACCCGCCTCTGGCGCAACGCCTGATGAACCTGCAGGCACGTGCCGCGCAGCCGAACGTCACTGCCGCCCTGCAGGCGCAGATGCTGATGGCAGTCACCGGCACCTACCCGATGACCGACGGTCCGACATCTGCCGAATTGCAGGCGACGCTGGATGTTGCCCAGCGGGTGCGCCTGAAGAATGGACAGTTTCTTGGCGGGGAGACGACGGAAGCGGCCCTGGCCCGCCGCCTGTCCCGCCTCGTTAACGACCAGAACATCCACGACCTGATGGTGGGCGCGCCGCGCCTGGCCGAACGGCTGCAGCGCTGCCTCGACCTCTATCGCAAGATGATCGGGCCGCAGAATTACGATTTCCTGAAGAAGTATATCGACTTTCTGCTGCAGGATCGCACGGTCGCCTCCGACGTGGCGCCGAAATCCGCCTCCGTGCCGGAACGGCTGCGCGGCCTGACCGAGCTGCACACCATCCTGATGGGCGCACCGCTGCCCTCCGTGTTCCGGGGCAAGCTGCAACTGCGCATGGAAGAGGTACAGAACAATCTGCTGGACGAGAGCGGCATCCTCGACCGCATCGTCAAGCGCGGCAGCAATTCAGCGGAAAAGGCGCTGCCGCTGATCGATCTGTGCTGCAATGGCACCCTCATCAAGGGGGCCAACCTGCGCCGTGTGCGCGAGCTGGCGCAACGCTATGTGAAGCAGCCGGATTTCCTGACCAACGTCATGGACGGCGCGGCCAACGACGCCGACCGCAAGACGCGGCTGACGGAACTGCATGACCGGCTGATCGAGGCCGGGTTGGCCAATGATGGTGAAACAGGAAAATAGCCAAAGGCTAGCGCAAAATACTCTGCTCGCTGTAAACGAGGATCTGCTGCACCGATTTGCCGTCCAGGGTCAGCGGCAGGAAGAGAGAGACATCCTGAACGCGATAGCCGGCCGGCACGGTGACCTCCTCGAAATCGCAGACGATATCTCCCGTTTCAGCAACCTTCGCGTAATTGCTCAGTACCCGCTCAATATCGTTGCCGAAAAAGCCTTCTTCGACAGGCAGGCCGACGGGATTGCCGTGGCGCACACTCACTTCCTTGGTCCCCAGAAGGCGATATATGAAGCGATATCCTCGCTTTATGTCACCTTCATGGGGCATATCCCGCAGCACATCGACCAGTTGAATGCCAGGAAGCGCACGAATCAGATCCGCCGGCTCGATATCCTCTCTGTACGCCAGCCGCCGCCCCCCAGCCTTGCAGAGCCAATACTCATATACGAAGCGGGTCAGCTCCGTGCAGCTGTCCAGAAAACCTGCGCCGATGAAGATACGGTCCAAATTGCTGCCCCACGGTCTGCAGGCCCTGTTGGTTACAATGATACTCCACAATGCATTCTAATATTAGCTTGATTGCATCGCCGGCTAGGTATCCGAACACCCTTCTGTAGATGACATCCGTAACGGCTGCTTATAGCGGGGTTTCCATAAGCAGAAATGGCCGCCCGCGCAGGGCGGACGGCCATCTTCCTAGTCGGCAGGTTATTTATCCGATGATCTCGAAATTATCGGCCGTCAGGCTGCCCTCTGCCACCCCCATCAGGGTTACAGAATCGCCTTCGGAAAACTCGATGACGGCACCTTCGTCGGTATAGAGCACTGCATCCAGCACGGATGCGGCATCATAAAGCATATCCCCATATTCCGCCTGAAGGACCAGGCGGTCAGACATCTCGAAATCCAGAATGACGTCTTCGCCCTGCCCTTCCAGATGCAGGAAGCGGTCAGCACCGTCGCCGCCCGTCATCGTATCGTTGCCGCGTCCGCCCACGAGATAGTCATCGCCGGCGCCGCCCTCGATGGAATCATGGCCGCTGCCACCCCGCACCGTATCTGCACCATCGCCGCCGGTGAGGGTGTCATTGCCAGCCGCGCCGAAAAGGGTTTCGGCCCCTTCGGTCCCCTCGAGAAGGTCATCGCCTTCGGTTCCGACCGAAATCTCAGGCTCGGGTGTTTCTCCGGAATCATCATCGCCCTCGTCCTCGTTGCTGAAGACGATGAAATTGTCCGCCGTCAGGGAATCAGCCGCCACGCCCTCAAGGGTGATGCGATTGCTTCCGCCCAGGTCGAGGATGGCATTGCCATCGGCATAGGTAACTAAGGCAAGAACGTCGGCTCCAACCGCAATCCCTGTACCGTTGAAATCGCTCACAACCTTGATGAAATCCGCGGAAGCGTCAAAGTCGGTGATGATGTCAGCCCCGCTCTCCTCATAGAAAACGAAGGTATCGGCACCGTCACCGCCGGTCGTGGTATCCTTGCCCTTGCCGCCGATGATGATGTCGTTGCCAGCGCCGCCATCGATCGAATCATGGCCCTGGCCGCCGCCAAGGGTCTCGCTGCCGCCACCACCGAAAATCGTGTCGCCCTGCTTGCCACCCTGCACCTCATTGGCGCCGGAACTGTCCGCGCGGAGATCGATGAGGTCGAACCCGATGCCGGTGGAGATCGTATCGTTGCCTGCGGCGCCGATTACCGTGTCGAAGCCGACACCGGTTTCGATGAGATTGTCGCCATCATCATCGAAGATTTCTTCACCCTGGCCATTCGCCTGGTTCATCATTGCCATCTTCCCAACTCCTGATTCTTGTATTTCCAGAGGGCCGCCAATAGCATACGGCTCAATGAGTAACGGGGAATGCGGAAGTTGGTTGCGCAGTTTCCGTGGGACTGTATTGGGTGGCGACGACCCGACGGGGCGCCGTTCAGTTCTCCCAATGCGGCTGGCAGTTCCGTTTAAACTATCGTCTACAAGGCCGTCTGATCGATGCTGGGCTGAACCTGCAACGGAAACGTCAGTACAACCTTTGTGCCAAGGTTTGGCTTGCTGGAGACGGTCATGCTGCCGTCATGAGCCTCGATGAGCCCCTTCACGATGGACAGCCCCATGCCCGCCCCCCGGTTGCTGCGGGCAATATCCACGCGATCCGCGATGACGATAGGCTGGGCCAGGGCATCGATCTGCGCTTCGGTCATGCCGGGGCCGGTGTCCTCCACGGCCACCGTCACTCCCCCCTCCTGCGCCGCAAACCTGATCCGGATACGTCCACCCGCCGGGGTGAACTTAATGGCGTTACCGACGAGATTGATCAACATCTGCCGCACGCAGAGCCGGTCGGCCAGGAAGGCCGGACAATCCTTGGTCCCGTGACTGGAAATCGCCAATCCCTGCTGGGCGGCCTCGTTGAACAGCAGGCCGGTGACCTCTTCCGTGATCCCGGCAGGGTCGATTGGCTCCAGCTTCAGATCAACGCGCCCAGACTCGATCTTGGCCAGGTCCAGGATGCTTTCGATGACCTGCAGAAGGTGGTTTCCGCTCCTATGGATGTCGTCGGCGTATTCGCGGTATTCCTTCCGGCTGTGCGCGCCGAACATCTCCTGCCGCATGATATCGGAGAAACCGATGATCGCGTTCAGCGGCGTGCGCAGCTCGTGGCTCATGTTGGCCAGAAAGGTCGATTTGGCCTGGTTGGCCTCATCGGCATTCATCCTAGCCTCGATGGCCTCCTGTTCGCGTTGCTTGATAGCGGAAATATCTGTAGCGACGAGAATATGGTTCTCCGTGGGCGATTTTCGATGCGTCAGCATCGCCCAGGTACCATCGACGAGTTGGACCTCTAGTGGCGTACCGGATAGCAGTTTCGCCGCCAGTTGTTCGGCTGTGAGGCCGCCAGCGCTGGAAAAATCCATGGCGTCCCGAAGCCAGTCCTGAATAGAAAGGCCAGAGATAGAGCGCTCGCCATTATCTTGATTGACCATCACCATGCGACGATTCGTGGCGATGACCTTCATGTCGGCATCAAGCAAGGCCAGACCGTCGGGAATGCTCTCCATCGCATCAATGAACTGGTTGCGCATGGCAGTTTCCCGCGTGTGCGCTTCGAGGACCTCATGCTCGGAGGCATTCAACGCCCGATGCAACTGCTGCTGCCCCTGTTCGGCTTCAGGAAACCACCGCCGGATAAGGACCAGCAACACGATGATCGCGGCGGCGATATTGACCAGCTTGGGCAGGGCAAGCAGCGTCGGGGTACTGAGAAATTCTTGAAAGGCGCTCGGCAGCCAGCCGTACAGGGAGTTGAAATAAATCCCGAAATACAGATTCTCGAACAGGGTTCTCGCAGCATCGATGGCCAGCACGAAGACCAATGTCTTCAGCGCCATCTCCTCGGTGCCGATCCGCCCGTATTTGCGAAAGAACACCAGGAGAATGACAGTCCAGAGCGCCACAATCACCCAGTAGGTAAAGGGGGCGATGTGATTGAAAAGGTCGTCAATGACCGTCACGGTTCGCTCTTGTTGCATTCTGCTTCCTTTAAACCTGCATATACATTCGCATAAAATGCAATCTTCTATTGCATCCTGATGGCCCGTTGTTCGCCGGCGGTGGCAAAGGTGACAATGGCAAGCGTTCCGCCGGAGCCACCACGCTGAAGCCGCAATGAGCCTCCCTGAAGAGCCGTCAGCCTGGCCGCAATGGGCAGCCCCAGGCCGGTCCCCTCCTGGCTGGTATAGGGCACATCCTCGATCTGCTGGAACGGCTCCATCGCCCGCCTTATCTGCGCCTCGGTCATGCCGCGGCCATCATCCTCAATAGTGAGATGGAGGCTAGCTGTTGCGCCTGGCCCGACGAGAGACAATGTGACCTCACTGCGCGCGAATTTCACGGCGTTGGACAGCAGGTTGAGGACGACCTGCAGGGTCGCGCGTTCGTCCGCCGCGATCGACAGGGGCGATGTCTGCAGCTGCGATCTGATCACTATCCCTCGATCCTCGGCGACCGGCAGCAGGGTCTGGACCGCCCTCTCGACAATTTCCGCAAGGTCGACGGTCTCGATGGCGAGCTGCTGTTTGCCAGCCTCGATTTTGGACAGATCAAGCACATCATTGATGAGATCGAGCAGCAGCCGGCCTGACCGGACAATCATTTCCACATAGTCGAGATGCCGCTCCGGTAGCGTACCGCCAATGCCATATTGCATGGCCTCGCCATAACCGATCACGGCGTTCAATGGCGTGCGCAGCTCGTGGCTCATATTGGCGAGAAAGGCTGACTTCGCCTCGCTGGCGCTCTCAGCTTCCATCCTCGCTTCCCTCAGATCGGCGATCAGCCGCTCGCGTTCCGAGATATCCTCGAACACCCAAAGCCGCCCAGAGGCCAGGCTGTCGATGACGGGAACAGTCGTGACGTTCAGGAAGGCAGACCCGTCCGCGAAGCGCCATATCCAGTTCTGCATCCTGCCGTCTGTTTCGGCGAGCATCTGCCGTGCGCGTTCCCGCATTTCATCGGCATCCGTGCAACGGGACACCAAAAGGGACAGTGCCGCCGCGAAATCGACCGCGGCCACTTCGCCGGTAGTCAGGCCGAGAATCTCAGCAGCCTGCCGGTTGATCAGCACCCTTGGATCATAGGCGTCGACGAAGGCAATCGCCTGGGGCAAGGCCCGCATGATCGCCAGGAGACGCGCGCCATTGACCTCCGACTGTCGGTCCGTCCGGCGGAGTGACCAAAGGTCGTACCATTCTCCCCGAAGGTGATCGACAAGGTCCGGCAAATGGACAGGGACATCGGCGCCCTGACACCAGATAAACAGCACCTCGACTTCTGGCCCATCTCCGGCGCCATCGGACAGGGGGAGATGGAAGATATGGGCCGGGGTGTCGTCCAGGCTGGATACGATCAGGCTGGGCAGGGCTGGCCCCAGGAACGTCCCGTCGGCTTGTGCGGGACGGAGAGAGACGGTTCCCTGGATCAGGATCGGGCTGGAGGCGATCAGGAATGCGCCGGCCCCGCCCCGGCGCTCCAGAAGGAAGGCGGCATCGGCCCCGACCAGCTTCCGGGCACGCGCACAGAAATCAATCCAGGAGGGCATGATTCAGCCCACCGCTGCAAGGAAACGCGCCAGCGCGTTGTTAACCGCGTCCGGTGCGCTGATGTGTGGAAAATGACCCTCTGCTTCGATCACCTGCAGCTCGGCCTCGGGAATAGCGTCCGCCAGCCATTGCGCGGCCGACATTGGCACCGCCGCATCCTGCGCGGTCTGCAGCACCAGCGCCGGACCGAGAACCCGCGTCACATCGCGACGATGGTCGGAGGTGAAGATCGTGCGGACCATGCGCCAGGCGATATCCGGCTCCATGGCCAGCAACGACCGGGTGAACTCTCGCGCCAGATGGGGGCGGTCGCGATTGGCCATGGCCAACTCGCCAAAGCCGCTGGCCCAGGCGATATAATCCTGCTGCATCGCCTGGATGATTCCGTCAACATCCGCCTGGCCGAACCCGCCTGCGTAGTCGCCGTCGTCAAGATAACGTGCCGATGCGCCGACAAGGGCCATCGCCCTGAACAGGCCGGGCTTCGCCGCCTGCGCCAGGCAACCGATCATCCCGCCAACGGAATGGCCGATATAGATGGCGTCTTCGATTCCCAGCTCGTCACAGAGGTGGATCAGGTCGTCGGCATAGCCGTGCAGCGTGGCATGGCGGTGCTGGTCATAGGCTTCCCTCTGGGCGCCGCCGCAGCCTGGCAGATCGAACAGCACAAGCCGGTAATGTTGCGAGAGCGCCTCCACCTGGGCCGCCCAGGCGGTCTGATCGGTCCCGAACCCATGACAGAGAACAAGCGTCCGGTCACCGGCGCCAGTGCGGGTTACGTTCAGAAGGTTCGCGATCTGCTGGTCCATTTGGATATCCCGCCACAAGGAACCGGCTTTTTTTTACGCAATTTGCTTTAGCCAGCCAGAATCATCCCTGCAGGTAGCTTCACCAAAAATGATGATAAATTCGTTAATTGCCGCTCCAAATGGAAACGGCATCCAGCGAATCCTAAACCTCGGCGCCGATTTATGTATGGCTGGGTCCCGATTCATAGGCGCTTCGTTGAGGGTGGAAGTCCTAGAACGGCAAACAAGGTTCCAGGGGGATGCAGGCAGTGTTAGGGCGCTTTCCCGGCCGGATCCTTGGATGATGTCCTTGGAAAAATTTAAAGAATGGCTGAGCTAGTGCCCCTTAAACGCCGGTCACGAAACACTCCCAAACCCGCCAAGCGCAGCCAGCAGGACAACAGCGAACCCGAATCCAACCTGCAGATAGCGGCCAAACTGCTCCAATCGTGCGGCGTGATGCCTGGTTATTCCGACAACAATCCGGCTGGTGGAAACCGCCGTAAGGGCGACGGTGGCGAGCGTGACGGCCACACCAAGCGCCAGCGCCAGAAGCAGAATGGCGGCATGCGCCATGGATGCCTGGGCCAGCGCAAATCCCAGCACCGTGATCGTCAGGGGACAGGGCAGGACGCCAATCCCGGCCGTTATGGTGAATGCCGCATGGTGCGATGTACCGCGCGGTCGGAAAGCCTGCAGGACCATCAGCGCCCCGGCCAGCGCGACAAGCCCATAACCGAGGGTCGTTACCAGGGGCTCGCCACGGCCGCTGAGGCTGGCTGCCGGACGCAGCAGCGCGGCGAACAGGGCATAGAGCACGGCGCCGGTCGCGACATGCATCAGGGCCGCCATCGCCGCGATCCGCAGCCCCTTCAGGGCCGTGCCCCGGCTGCCGGCGAGGAAGGCCGCCAGGGCGAGTTTGCCATGCCCAGGCGTCATGGCATGCAGCGCGCCAAGCCCCGCCCCCAGCGCGAGAAGGGCCGGCATGTCGCCGGCCCGCAGGATCGCGGACAGCGCCGCCAGGATTTCCCGCTGCCAGGCGGAAACCAGTGCCCATGCCTGCCCGACAAGCTCCATCGCTAACTCCTTCACCCCTCCCGTATCTTGCCAACGATGCGGGAGGGGGATCGGGATCAGACGACCCGTTTCAGGGCGATGAACTCACCCTCCACGCGGAGCGTCACCGTTACATCCTTGCCAGTGCGGTTGCGCCAGAACCAGCCATGGTGGCCGTCGAAGGCTGCTTCAAGCACGCCCTTCTCGCCCGGCGAGGCACGCCCCTTGCCATAGCCGTGATAGAAATCGCGCGGCGCGTCGTAGGGATCGCCATGCGTGTCATAATTCACGCCACCCCCGGCCGTCTTCCACTCGAAGGCCACCTTGGCGCCCTTGCGCATCTCCAGCTTCACTTCCGCGCCTTCGCCGGGTTTCAGGGTCAGCGTGTATTCCTCGACCTTGGCCTGGGCGAGCTGCACCGAAGCGGCGGCCGGCTTCGCCAGGAACAGCTCGGCCAGCACCGTGCCGATCAGGCTGGAGCGCTTGTCGCTGGCTGGCGCGGACGCCGGCTGGCTGTCCTTCAGTCGGTCCTCCTCGGCCTCCCGGGAAAGCTGTTCCTTGATCTCGCCCATCTCGGTCAGCCCCAGAACCCGGCCAATGCCGGTGGGGTCGATGCCATATTCGCCGGGCAGTACCGTGGTCACCAGCAGCACGATGGCCGTGGCGATGGCGATGAAGGTGGAGCGCAGCAGCTGCCGGGTGCTGGGTAGCTGGTCGCGGCTGGGGATATTGCTGTTGTACATATCTTGGTCTCCCTGGATCAGGCGACGAAATAGCCGGTGATGTGATAGCCCACCAGCATGAAGCCGGCGGTCATCATGGCGGCGTTGGCGGTGTAGGCATGACGCAGGAAGCTGTCGCTGCGCCGCCAGTAGCTGATGGCGATGAGGATGGCGCCCAGGGCCAGCAGCTGGCCGATCTCGACGCCGACATTGAAGGCCAGCAGATTGGGAATGAGCCCGTCCTCGGCGATCTCATATTCCTGGAGCTTGGTCGCCAGGCCGAAGCCATGGAACAGGCCGAAGATCAGCGTCGCGGCCCTGGTATCGGGCTGAAAGCCGAACCAGCGCTGGTAGGCCCCCATATTGTCGAGCGCCTTGTACACCACCGACAGGCCGATGATGGCGTCGATGATGTAGGCGCTGACACTGATGCCCGAGAGCACGCCGAACAGCATGGTCACCGAATGGCCGATGGCGAACAGACTGACATAAAGGGCGATGTCCTTCGCCCGGTAGAGGAAGAAGATGACGCCCAGCAGGAACAGCAGATGATCGTACCCTGTGACCATGTGCTTGGCGCCCAGATAGGTGAAGGGGATCAGGTTGATCCCGGTGATCTCCAGGATGTAGCCCTTGTCGCCTTCCGTGACGGCATGGGCGAAGGCGGGACCGGCGAGCAGCAGCACCGCCAGCAGAACCGGCAGGCCAAGCAACGGTCTCAGCCGGTGAAGCGGCCGAGACCGATCAAAATCGTTTCGAAGCATATGATGTCCAATATCGTCGGGTTGATGAGCCGCCCGAGGCGGCCGCGAACGGCGATATCAGGCGCGGCGCGGCGGTCTTTCCGGCTGCCCCGGAGTCCGCGAGAAGGCGCTGGCTTCGCCCTGTCCGGGCTTCATCTCGAAGAACACCGGCAACAACAGGACGGTCAGGGGCTGCAGGCGCCAGGCGTCATGCACATGATCGCCCGACGACGAAGCCGTGCGTTCCGATGCCTCTCCATCATCATGGCTATGCCCATGCCCGGCCGTGAAGGCATCGCCGGGAACCGCATGGCCGTGCGCCACAGGCCCCAGCGCAACCATCAGAACCAGCAGGGCGGCCAGCACATGCCGAAAAGACATAAAAGAACCTTCGAGTTCCGGTCGTCCGCAAGCATCGGGACGACCGAACAATATCGAGAAAACGGCGTTGCTTCAATCCCCCCAGGGGGGATATCTTCGGCTCATGAACGTACATGATCCCCACCATCACCATGATGACATCCTGAAACGGCTGCGCCGCGCGGAAGGCCATCTGCGCAGCGTTATCGCCATGATGGATGAGGGCCGCCCCTGTGTGCTCCTCGCCCAGCAGCTTCATGCGGTCGAGCGGGCGATCAGCGAGGCCAAGCGCGTCCTGATCCGCGACCATATCGACCATTGCCTGGACAGCGCGGTGGCCGGCGACGG
>NZ_MPOB01000018.1 GCF_002148795.1 Oceanibaculum nanhaiense
GCTTTTTTCTATCTGGTGATGGACATCATCATCCATTTTGGTGTGTTCCGGCATCTGCGTGAGGAGATCGGCGCGAAAGGATGGGTGCTGCTGACAGCCATCGCGCTCGACACGGTGGTACTCGCGGCCTTCGCCATCATGAAATGGCAATCCGACCCGCTGATCGTCATCCTCGGCGTTATCGGGATGGCACTGGTATTCCTGTTTATGCGGGTTTTCCTGGCGCGCAATCCGGTCGAGTCGGACAGCCATGGTCACGGCTAAAAGGTCTTGACCTTCCCAACGCTGGAAGCCCCACCTTGGTGGAAATGGGCACACTGCGCGTTCTGCTGCTGCGACAAGCAGCCTCAAAGCGCTGAGACGTGGCAGGGCTCCAATCCGACCAAGGGGTACTGACATGGACCATCACGGCCATCATCACCACGGCGGCCATGCGCAAGCCAAAGACAATAGCGCCCTGACCGCGACCGATCCCGTCTGTGGCATGCAGGTTGACCCTCATGCGACGAAGCACCGTGCCGCACATGCGGGGCACACCTTCTATTTCTGTTCGGCGCGGTGCCAGGAAAAGTTCGTCGCGGCGCCTGAGAGTTTTCTCGGCGATAAGCCTGCCGAGAAAGAGACGGATGCCGGCGCAATCTATACCTGCCCGATGCATCCGGAGATCCGTCAGGTTGGGCCAGGCAGTTGCCCGATCTGCGGCATGGCGCTGGAACCGGCGGAGGTCTCGCTGGAGCATGGCCCAAACCCCGAACTCGCCGATATGTCACGCCGGTTCTGGATCGGCCTTGTACTGACCGTTCCCGTCTTTCTGCTGGAGATGGGCGGCCATCTGATCGGGCTGTCACATCTGATATCGGCGCAGACATCGAACTGGATCCAACTGGTCCTGGCGACACCGGTCGTGCTTTGGGCGGGCTGGCCGTTCTTTGTCCGGGGCTGCCAGTCAGTGGCCAATCGATCGCTCAACATGTTCACCCTGATTGCCATGGGAACCGGTGTCGCCTGGCTGTACAGCATCGTCGCCACCCTGGTGCCGCAGATCTTCCCCGCAGCCTTCCGCAATGCCGATGGGGCAGTGGCGGTCTATTTCGAGGCGGCGGCGGTGATCACCGTCCTGGTGCTGCTCGGGCAAGTGCTGGAATTGCGGGCGCGGGAGACGACCTCTGGCGCGATAAAGGCGCTGCTCGGCATGTCGCCGACCACGGCGCGGCGCTTGTCGGAAGATGGCACCGAAGAGGAGGTCGAACTGGACCGTGTTCAGGCTGGTGACCGGTTGCGGGTACGTCCGGGCGACCGGGTGCCGGTCGATGGGATGGTTCTTGAGGGCGGCTCCAGCGTCGATGAATCGATGGTAACCGGAGAATCGATGCCGGTCCGCAAGCAATCGGATGACAAGGTCATTGGCGGAACCATCAACGGCCAGGGCAGCTTCGTTATGCGGGCAGAGAAGGTTGGCCGAGACACGATGCTGGCGCAGATCGTGCGCATGGTGTCCGAGGCGCAGCGCTCGCGCGCGCCGATCCAGCGGCTGGCGGATGTGGTCTCCTCCTGGTTTGTGCCAGCGGTCATCCTGATTGCGCTGCTGGCTTTCGCGGCCTGGTCTCTCTGGGGACCGGCGCCGGCAATGGGGTATGCGCTGATCGCGGCGGTGAGCGTGCTGATCATTGCCTGTCCCTGTGCCCTTGGGCTGGCGACGCCAATGTCGATCATGGTCGGCGTCGGGCGGGGGGCTCAGGAGGGCGTCCTGATTAAGAATGCCGAAGCGCTGGAGCGCATGGAGAAGGTCGATACCGTCATTGTGGACAAAACCGGCACCCTGACGGAGGGCCGGCCCAAGGTTATAGCGATCAGGGCGCAAGACGGATTCGGAGAAGATGATCTTCTGCGCCTGCTTGCCAGCCTCGAACAGGGCAGCGAGCACCCTCTCGCCGCCGCCATCGTGGCCGCCGCCAGGGAACGGTCGCTCGACCTGCTGCAAGCCAGCGACTTCGATTCGCCGACCGGCAAGGGCGTGCTGGGTACGGTCGATGGACGAAAGCTCGTGGTGGGCAATGCCCGGTTCCTTGGCGAGCACGATATCGAAACGGGGGCCCTTGAAGAAATCGCCGACGCTCTGCGTCAGGACGGTGCCACCGCGATTCTGGCGGCTGTGGACGGCAAGCCTGCCGGAGTCGTGGCGATTGCCGATCCGGTGAAGGACACCACGCCCGCCGCCATCAAGGCTCTGCATGCCGATGGCATCTCTGTGGTGATGCTGACAGGGGATAACAGGACCACGGCACAGGCCGTTGCCAGGAAGCTCGGCATCGACCGGGTTGAGGCCGAGGTGCTGCCCGATCAGAAGGCGGCGGTGGTGAAGAAGCTTCGCGAGGAAGGCCGCGTGGTGGCGATGGCCGGCGATGGCGTGAACGATGCCCCGGCGCTGGCCGCGGCGGATGTCGGCATCGCCATGGGCACTGGCACCGATGTCGCCATCGAGAGCGCCGGCGTGACCCTGCTGAGCGGCGATCTGATGGGCATCGTCAGGGCACGGCGCCTGTCCGAGGCGACGATGCGGAATATCCGGCAGAATCTGTTCTTCGCCTTCATCTACAATGCGGCCGGCGTGCCGGTCGCGGCCGGTATCCTCTACCCGTTCCTGGGTATCCTGCTGTCCCCGATCTTCGCCGCCGCCGCCATGGCGCTGTCCTCGGTAAGCGTCATCGGCAATGCCTTGCGGCTGCGCGCCGTCAGGCTGCGCGATTAAGGAGAGGTACGATGGCGGTGCTGCAATCGACGCTCACCTGTCCGGAATGCGGGCATGTCTCGGCGGAAGTAATGCCGGAAAATGCCTGCCTGTATTTCTACGAGTGTAAGGGTTGCAAAAGCCTGCTCCGACCTCTCGCGGGCGATTGCTGTGTATTCTGCTCCTACGGCGATATGCCCTGTCCGCCGGTCCAGGAAGCGCGAGACAGCGGCAATGCAGGCGGATGTTGTGCCCCGGATAGCGGTTGATCTGCATCAATGTGCTTGCGCTGGATCGGGAGCAAGATGTCACAGCTGAAAACGGATAGGCGTGACAGCATGAAACGCGGCTTTGCAGATATTGTGCGGATGGCGGCCCTATGCTGCCTGCTGCTGCTGTCCGCACCGGACGCCTTCGCTGCTGCAAGCGCCCAGCGCCATGATTTTCAGCAGGCTACGCACTCTGTCGTGGCGGCGGATACGGTTAACGCCGCGACTGCTGCGCATCCCTGTGAAAGGGCCATGACCTCTGGTCTTCTCGACTGCGGATGCGTTCAGCTCTGTCTGACATTTGGCGTGTTGCCGACTGCGTTTCGAATCGATGCTGCCGGGCAGGCAGGCGTTCTTTACGCCAGACCTTATCGGCTCGCCCGCGCGGGTCACTCTCCCGCCAGGCACCCTCCCAGGTTGCCCGCTCCCGTCTGATGGTGCCTCGCGTCTGTCGCGAGGCCACGCCGCCGCCGGTACGCGGACGGTGTTCCCCTCATCGACAAGCGAGCAAGCATATGAAGACGAACCAAACAGGCTTTCTGAATACGCCGGCAGGCTACGCCGTCTGCCTCATGCTGGCGGCGTTGGCGATCTTTCTGTGGGTCGAATACCGGCTCCAGGTCGCCGAAGCGCTGCCTCTCCTCCTGCCTCTGCTGATCTGCATCGGCCTGCATGTCTTCATGCATCGGGGCCATGGCGGTCATGGCAATGGCAAATGAACGACCTCAGGAAAGGAACAAGATCATGAAGAGATTGATCCGACCCATCCTCATCGGCGCGACCTCGATGGCGCTTCTGTTGGCAATACACGGCATGAACATGGCCCCGGCTGCGCTGGCGCAGACCAGCGGGCAGGGCAACCAGACGGACTCTGCTGTTCCGGGTCAGCGTATGCCCGGTGCCGGTATGGTGCCAGGCATGGGGCCGGGTATGGGCGCTGGTCCCGGGATGATGCAGGGGCAAGGCATGCCGGGTGGCTGGCCCGGTGGCTTGCCAGGTGGCTGGATGCAACAGTCGCCCGGTGGACCGGATAGTGATCGTTTTCCGGGGGCGATGCCGATGATGCGGGGATGGGGCAATGGCTACGCCATGCCCGGTCCGATGATGCAGGGCTATGACGATCGTGGCACCTATGGCATGCGGGGCTATGGGGCGATGGGGCCTGGGATGATGCATCCCGGCATGATGGGCCCCGGCATGATGGGCCCCGGTATGATGGGCCCCGGTATGATGGGCCAGGGCATGATCTATGGCATGCCGGACCGCTACGACCAGGAGATCACGCCTGACCAGGTCAGGGAGATGCTGCAGCGCCGCCTCGACTGGCATGGCAACCCGCGGCTGAAGCTCGGCGAGATCAAGCCCACCGAGCATGGCGAAATCCTGGCCGATATCGTCACCCAGGAGGGCTCGCTGGTCCAACGTCTGGCAATCGACCGCCGGACCGGCGCCCTGCGCCAGGTCGATTGAAGGGAGGATATAATGTGGCAGAACTGGCATCAGCCCGGTGCGATGATGGGCTATGACGGTGGCGGATGGTTCTGGGGAATGGCCTTCCACGGCTTCTCGGCCATCCTGTTCATCGCCGTGCTGGCGGTGGTCCTCTCCCCGCTGTTTCGATGGCTGGGGGCAGGGCACCAGACGCACGCAACGACGCAGTCCGGCGGTAGTGCGCTAGACATCCTCAAGGCACGCTATGCGCGCGGGGAGATCGACCGCGACGATTATCTGCAGCGAAAAGCCGATCTGTCCTGACCGCTCCGTGACGACAAGCGACGGCCCGTGGCCCAGGCGGTTTCACTTGGGTCACGGGCCTGTCTGTTTCCCACAAATCACTGTGGCCAGACTGGGTGATGATCGTCGATCACCAGTTCGTGGCTGTGCTGCAGCGGTGCGTGCCGGTGCGGGTGGCTGTACGGCTCCGGCCCTTCCCAGTCTTCATGCTCATGCTGGTGGTGCGCGTCATGGGTATGCGGATGGGTGTGCGCCTGTTCGGGATGATCGTGCGGCAGCACGCCGGGATCGCCCGCCGGCCAGACCAGCGCGGCGATCATTGTTCCCACCGCCGCGATCGCTGCCAGAACATAGAAGGTAGCCTCCAGCCCGAGCATCGCACCAAGCCAGCCGGCCAGCGGATAGGTCAGCAGCCAGCAGGCATGCGACAGGGCGAACTGCGCGGCGAACAGGGCCGGCCGTGCCGCGCCAGGTCGTCGATCATCCATTGGCCACAGACCGGGTGCTGCGCTGCATGGTGCAGAATGTGCAGCCGCACCAGACCGGACAGCAGGTCATGATGGTCCATGCGCTCAGGTTCTTTGCGGCAGGAGGATTACTGCTGCACCGAAGACGCAGATAGCCGCCCCGGCGACATCCCATCGGTCAGGCGGGGAGGGGGGCTCGACCAGCCACATCCACAGCATGGAGCTCGCGATATAGACCCCGCCGTAGGCGGCATAGGCGCCCCCCGCTAGCGTGCTGTCGGCCCGCGTCAGGATCCAGGCGAACAGCGCGAGGCTGGCAAGGCCCGGGATCAGCCAGAGTGCTGACTTGTCCAGCCGCGCCCAAGCCTAGAATGCGAAGCACCCTGCGATCTCCGCGAACGCCGCGATCAGATACCAGACGAAAGTCATGCGCGGTTCTCCGTGCGGCGACGCGACAATTCGCGATAGAGGGCTTCGCGCCAGACGCCGAGTTCGGCGACCACCTCTTGCCAGCGGCCCTTTTCCGGCAGGCTGGGGCCTTCGGTGAGCCAGGCATCGAGACGATCCTCGACTCGCGGCTGTAATCGGATCTCGGCTCTGAGGCGCGCCGCCTGAGCCGCGCTAGGTTTCTAGTCCAGAGTTCAGCAAGGTCGGGGTCCGATCTCAGTCGCGCCAGAGGAACACCGTGCGCGGTAGGAGCGCCGCTAGGCGGGGCTCCGGCACCACCGCATCGCAATGGTAGGAGTCCGACCAGGCGGACGCCTCCGCGAGGATATGCCCGGGCCCGGCGCGCTGCAGGATCATCTTCAGCCCATGGCCCGTGTGACGGACCAGCTCGGCCTGCCGGGCCCGGAGCAGGATCATCGACACCACCGGGTCGCCGGCGCGGAACAGCAGGTCTCCAGCGGCGAATTCGCGCGCGACCGCGTCAGCGAAGAGAGGCTCGAACAGGTCGAACATGATCGCAATCATATGCAACGCTGCCGCCAGATGCGAGAGAGGAAAGAAAACCAAAAGAAAACCATAGGAGTTTCCCGATGATCCGTCTCGCGCTCCTTGTATCGTTCTGGCCATTCCCGTCAGTGCGGTTGCCCAGCATCAGGGCCATTCCCTCTATGCTGGGATGGAAGGCCGCGAGATCAAGAGCCTATCTGCCGAGGACATCAAGGATTTGCGCGCAGGCCGCGGCTGGAGCCTTGCCCTAGCGGCCGAGTTGAACGGCGTGCCGGGCCCGGCGCATCTTCTGGAACTGAAGGACGGGATCGGTCTTTCGCCAGACCAGGTCTTGACGATCGAGGCGATCTTCGCCGCCATGCAGGCCGAAGCACAGGCAGCGGGCGAGCGCCTCATCGCGGCCGAGGCGGCCATTGAGGCGGCCTTCCGCGCGGACGATCCGACGCCCGATGCGCTGCGAGCCCTGACCGACGCTACCGCCGAAGCCTGGGCCGACTTGCGCTTCATTTACGTGTCGCGCCATCTCGAGACGCCGCTGCTGCTGACGGTTGAGCAAATCGCCCGCTACAACGAATTACGTGGCTAAGACGGCGCCGACTCCTGCGATGCAGTGCCTGAGGGCCACGACACTGAAATGTGGCGGCGCCACAATGACTGCAGGAACTGAACGTACTCTGGCATATCCGAGACGCCAGAAGAACCATAACCGGGGTATGCAAGCGCGAGATTACCGGACGTCTATCAATTGGAGAACGCTGGATCCCGGTCCTGCCCCCTTTCCGAGAAGCCGCAAGCTTGAGAAGAATGAAGTCAGGTTGGGGCCGCCTCTTGATCTCCGCCGATTACGTGAAGACAGTCCGGAAGCTGCGCATTACGGACGGGTGATGCGCAGCGACATTCTTGCCGGGTATATGCGTCAATCATATAAAATTGACCAACTCTGCACCATGCCTACTGCGCGAGATTGTCCGATATCTTAATAACGCTTACAGCGTAAAAAATGATCACCAGCAGAATTAAGGCAAAAAATATCGCCCAATTGCGTTGGGACAGCCCTTTCGATTTTCTACTCATACTTTATGCTCCGTTTGCTGGACCGACAATTATTCGTGAGGCGGTCAAGTGTTTGACTTCTCTGGGGTTGTTGGCTGAGGCTATTGGTTGCGCTCGTACCAGCGCGGCAAGCGGGTCGATTGGACGCCCGTCGAGCCGCACCTCATAGTGAAGATTTGGCCCAGTCGCCGTGCCGCTGGCTCCGACAGTCCCGATGACCTGGTCGGCTTGAACCCATGCCTGTTTCGAGAGGCCTTTGGCAAAGCTCGATAAATGGGCATAACGGGTCGTAACGCCATTTCCGTGATCTATGTCGATGACACGGCCATAGCCCCGCAACCGACCAAGGAATGATATCCGGCCAGCAGCCGTGCTGGAAATCGGTGTGCCTGCCGGCGCCTCATAGTCCACCCCGGTATGCAGGCGTACGCTTCCGTAAACTGGATGCTTTCTTCGTCCGAAGACCGAGGACAGTCTCGCTCCTTCGACCGGCGCCCGGATTCTCTGCACGAGATCGCCGTCACGATAAAGTGCTGCGGTGCTATCCTCGTCCAGTATGAGGAGTTCCAGCACACTCTGTTTTGTTGCTAATCTCGCGTAGGACAGTTTCGGCTCGCCGACAGCGATTCCCTTCTCATCGATGCTCTCGCTCCAGATGATGGCGATTTCGTTACCGCTTCGCAGATCGCGGCGGAAGTCATAGAGATTTGAAAAAAAGGCAGCCAATTCCACTGCAAAGCGTTCCGGCGCATCTATCCTGTTCAGCGTTTCAGAGAGGCTATTCTCAATTTTCGCTTTAGCTACGTGTTCGATGCTGCTCAGTTCGGGCTCGACCAGGATGGTTTGTGCACCCTTAGAGAAGACAACGTCTAGGCGCACGCCGAGGCGCGTCGTCAACGAAATTCTCTTCACTGCACTCTTGTCATTCCAAGGAGATCGCACAGTCAATATATCGCCAGGGCGCAGTTCAGTCGGGTCGAACTCGGCGACAATGGCTAGAACTGCTTCTCGTTGAACGGCCCTATCAACACCACTGCGACCCAACATTGTTCCCAGCGTATCACCCGGCTTGGCAATGATTGATCGTTCCTCCGCTTCGGCGGCGGGTGATTTGGTATGGGGTTGGGACCAAGACAAGGATGGAAAGCCCATCCCCCACATGGCTAGCAATCCAACAAAAGTCATCGCCTGGAAGATGGGGCGGCCAATCTGCCCCGATACCGGGATAGAATTCACAGCTCAAAGAACCTTCTTGATCTTTGGGACGGCGATTTCACGTGCTTCGTGATAATCGATAGTCGACTGGAAATTGCCCGCCGCATCGAACAGGAGGACCGTGGCGGTATGATTCATTGTATAACCTCCCTCGGTCTTAACCTTGTCGTAGAAGACCCCAAAGAAATCGGCCGTCTTCTTGATGTCGTCGGGTGTGCCCGTATAGCCGACAATGGACGGGTGGAACATGTCTAGGTATTCAGACATGGTCTCCACGGTATCACGTTCAGGGTCTACAGTGACGAAGGCGACATTCATATCCTGTGCGTCCTCACCCAAGACTTCGAGCCAGCCAGTAATGTCAGAAAGTGTGGTAGGGCAAACATCTGGACAGTAGGTGAAGCCGAAGAACAGAAGGGTCGGACGCCCCACCCAGTTTGCCGGACTAATACGCCGGCCCTCATGGTCGGTTAGCGTCATTGCGGCCTGCGCGAGAGGTGGCGGACCGGCGGCCTTGGGAAGCCGGGGTGTAATGGCCCCAGGGCCATCGACCTGCCACCAGCCAGCGAACAGGGTCACGGCCAGCAGCGCGGCAAGACCGGCCAGGCCTAGCAGCAACCTGCGCTTGTTCACTTCTCCGGTGCCATTGCGCCGACGCTATGGATAGGTACGTCGAGCGTTAGCTTTCCAGCCCTTTCGAAAGTCAGTGTGAGCGGGAAGTCGGCGCCCTTCTCAAGCGGCTGCCGTAGCTTCATTAGCATGACATGCAGCCCACCTGGCGCCAGCGTCACGGTTTCGCCTGGTCCAATGGGCAGCGGACTGACGGATGACATGGAAACTACACCATCTTTCATCTCGACCTTGTGGACTTCGGCCATGCCGGAGAGAGGCGATTCCACACCGATCAGCTGATCCGCTGCGCTTCCTTCGTTACGTATCATCATATAAGCCGCTGCTGGTCGAGAGGTGCCGATAGAGGCGCGCGCCCATGGAGTCTCCACCGTAATATCGCCGGCTTGCGCGGTTTCCGCCGTGCCGGGCCTGGCGTAAAGGAGGCCAACAATTAGGGCGAGGGCAATAAACAGCCCTTTCGCTACAATCTTCATAATCTTTCCTTTAGGTCTTCAATGATTTCCGCCGCCGGTGTCCCATAGGCAAACAGGCGGACGAACCTGCCTTTCGGGTCCAATAGATACAGGGCCGAGCTGTGCGACATGGTGTAGCCATCGTGAGCCCCTCTCTCGGGCTGCATCTCGTAATAGGCAGAAAAGGCCCGGGCCGCTTTGGCGACGGCCCCCGGTTCTCCGGTAAGACCAACCAGCGCCGGATGGAACGCCGTGACATACTCGGCCATTGCCGACGGAGAATCACGTTCCGGATCGACGGAGATAAAGAGCGGTTGAACGTTGCGCGCGACATCGCCCAGCCCGTCGATCACCGTTGCCACCTCGGCCAGGGTGGTCGGGCAGATATCAGGACAATGGGTGAAACCGAAGAAAACGAGTTGCCATTTCCCCAGATAACGGTCTTCCGTTACCGTCTCGCCCGTGTGGCTGGTTAGAGAGTAGTCTGCACGAATGGTATCCAATGCAGGTTGGCTGGCCTCTTCTTGAAAAGCCCCCCTCCAGGCGTAGAGCCCAATAAAACCCATTCCGGCAAGCGCTACCATGATCCACAGAAAGATACGCAACCTAGCCAAGAGCCTGAACCTCCGAGGCCACTGCTTCTAACAATTGTTCCGAGCCGAAAGAAGGAAGTGGCTTGCCATTGATGAAGAAAGTGGGCGTTTGCCTAATTCCAAGCGCTGCGACGTCGGCCGCATCCTGATTAAGCCGCGCAACCAGCCCTGGCAGCATTCGCTCCCGCCGCGCACGGTCAACATCCAGACCGGCTCGTGCGGCGGCATCCCAGGCGATATTCAGGCGAGGTTGGTCATGCGCCGCCCAGGCTGGCTGCGCTTCAAGCACCGCTTCGAGCACCGCTTCAAACATATCCTGCAGGCGCGCGGCTTCTAGCATGCTCACCACTTCGTCAGAACCTTGGTGGAAGGTCGCATATCGCAATATGACGCGAACTTGCTGTGGGTAGGTGCCGAGTATGCGCTTAACGATAGGGTGGAACGCCCGGCACGCTTCGCAGGCTGGATCGAAAAATTCGACAACGGTGACTGGTGTATCCTTTCGACCCAGCACTGGCGAATAATCGCGGACAAGAGAGCTGCCGGGCGGCAAAGAAAGAGGCGTCGATTTCTGCTCCTGCTGCCGCCTCGCGAGCAGCGCGGCCGCGGCGAAGCCGCCCAGCGAAGCGGCGGCGACGCCAAGTACCAAAGTGCGGCGAGTGATCATTGGCTTTTCCTCTTTCCAGCAAGGAGCAACACAGAGATGGCGAGAAAAGCTCCCAACGACAACATGGGCAAGGGCAGTTCCATAAAGGTCATTCCCGCTCCAGTGCAGGAAACGCCCGCCTGGCAAGGCTCTATACTGGTCGGCGGCCAACCGACATAAAGCAGGCTGTGCCAGAGCGCCACGCCGCCGCCTGCGAGCGCAAGCGGCAAGGCATAACAACCAACACCAGCGTCATTCCGCAGGCAGGCGACACCCAAAATCAATGCTAAGGGAAACATAGCGATCCGCTGGTACCAGCAAAGCTGGCAAGGGGTCAGACCGAAAATCTCGCCGATGTAAACGGCGCCCAGTGTTGCCGCCAGCGCGATTAGCCATGCGCCGAACAGACACGACCAACCGATACTGCCTATTGGTCTGTCTTTGGGCGTCGTCATTGTCCCTCAGTCCTTTCGGAACGCAATGCCTGGGCAAACATCATCAATGCGCCCGCAACGATGAAGACGTCAGCACCGTTGAACGTCGGCCAATGCCAATCGCCCCAATGGAAATCAATGAAGTCAGTCACCGCGCCCTGGCGCCATCGGTCAATGACGTTGCCGAGGGAACCACCGACAATCAGCGCCAGCGCCGAGCGCTCACCTGCCGTGTGGGTTTTCAGCGCCCAAATGAGGATGCTTAGGGTGATGCCGAGCGTCAAAAGAACGAGAAGCAATGGGCGCCCCTCGAAGATGCCGCCGAACATGCCGAAGCTGACCCCTGTATTGAAGCCGACGACAATATTAAGGAAATTGGTGATCTCAATAACGCGCGCTTGTCCAGCGAGCTTGGTCAACACCAGCCATTTCGTTGCCTGGTCGACCAACAGCGCAAAGGCCGCGATGGTCGCGACGATGCTTACCCGCTTGAGCATTCTTCCCCTCCGGTTCTGGTTGCGGGCTGTCTTGAGGTAATCCGAGGAGGAGGTTAGTATCTCTAGTCACTAGAGTTACAAGAGGGTGTTTACATGTATTCCATCGGCCAGGTCGCCTTGGAGACTGGGGTGAAAGTTCCAACCATCCGCTATTACGAGCAGATCGGCTTGCTTCCCGAACCGCATAGAAGCGCTGGCCGACAGCGGCTTTACCCGCTCCGAACCGTTGAACGCCTGGCTTTTATACGACATGCCCGGCAATTAGGTTTCTCCTTGCCCGCGATCCGTGACCTGCTGAGCCTGTCGGATCAACCTGATCGTCCCTGCGAAGCAGCTGACGCTATCGCCGTCGAACAACTCGACCAAGTCGAACAGCGTCTAAGACAGCTTCAAGCACTGAAACAGGAACTATCCCGTATGATCGCCCAATGCCGAGGCGGCAGTATTTCCGAGTGTCGGATCATTGAGGTGTTAAGCGATCACTCACAGTGCGCGGCGGAAAGTCATGCAGCCCCAGGCGACCGATTTTGAAACGTTGAGCGGTAAGGTTCAGACGATCCAGAAGTTAGAGTAACGGCGCTGACCTTCTCCCCGTTATGTCCGCGTTTATAAGTTAGCTCCGTTCATGTTGTGATCCTCTCGGGACCGGGTTGCAAATTCGTGGGGTGTGAGCCCTTGGAGGCTCGTATGGGGTCGGTTGAGGTTATAGTCGACCCGCCTGTCTTCGATGATCGCGCGTGCGTGCCGATAGCTGACGAACAGATGCTCGTTGAGGCACTCGTCGCGCAGCCGGCCATTGGAGCTTTCGACGGAGCCGTTCTGCTTTGGCTTACTCGGTGCAATATAGTCCATGCGACGGTGCGATCCTGCTGCCATCGGAGCATGGCGTTGGCGGTCAGCTCATTGCCATTATCGCTAACGATCATGCAGGGATATTCCCGTGTCCGCGCGAATTCGTCCGAGAGCCAGCATGAGTCCTTAGTGTATTGTCTCCATCGGCTTACAGGGAGGAACATTAGCGCTTCAAAGCTTGTGGGGGGCAAAGCCTTCGGAGCCGCCTACCGGGACGTGGAACGCGGGCGGTTGTGGGTTCCGGCACAAGCCCTTGGAGTCACCCGACCGTCGCCAGTATCGGAAAAGCATCCAGCAGCCAGTAGGACAGCGCCGAAAGCTGCCCAGTAACCATGGCGACGCCCATTGCCACCATGAGCAGCCCGGCGATCTGATGCAGCCGGCGTCCAATGCGTCCGATCGCCCGCAGGCGCCAGATCAGACGGTCGGTGAAGGCGGCAGCGAGCACGAACGGCACACCAAGCCCGGCCGAGTAAATGGCAAGCAGCACAACCCCCTCACCAACCGTTGCCGTGGCCGCGCTCGCCGTGAGAATGGCGCCAAGGATTGGCCCGATACAGGGCGTCCAGCCGAAGCCAAAGGCGAGCCCTATGACATAGGCTGATAGCGGCTGGCCTGCGGTGATGGACAAATGAAAGCGGGCCTCGCGCTGCATCATGGCGATCCGTACCATACCGATCATGAACAGGCCGAACAGGATGATGATACCACCACCGACGAGGTTCAGTTCGTAGCGATAGCTCAGAAGCATCTGACCGAGCGCCGTCGCGCTTGCTCCCAGGATCATAAAGATGGTCGAGAAACCCAGCACAAAATACAGGCTCATGACGATGGCTTGGCGGCGGCCGTTGGCATCGCGGTCGTTTCCGCTGGCTGTTTGTCCTGCGACGTAAGAGACATAACCCGGCACCAGCGGGAGGACACAGGGGGAAACGAAAGAGATTGTGCCGGCTACGAAAGCGGCGGCAATACCGATGCCCGACAGCTCAAACATTGGTACTAGCCGCCATTCGGCTCTGTCCGGGACGTCTTTTGGTCGCGAACCAGAATGCCGCCAGGGGAATGATGATCCATTGCAGCATCGGACTGAGCCCGGCATCGATGCCAGGGATAACCGGCATCAAATCCCGATAGGCCCATGCCTGCCGCACCTCGATATTGAGCCATTCGCTGAACACCGTGTAGCCAAGCCCGAGCGCCACCGTCAGCACGACGACCCGGCCTGTTCGTACGGTTGGCCAGGCCGGAGTGCCGACGGAAAACAGTGCCAGCATGACCGCGCTCAGCGCGATCAAGATGTCGCCGCCCGTGCAATGCACGGCGGCGAACACGATCTCACTCGCCGACCCTGTTTCCCACAGCGTATAGAGCGGCATGTGAGCGAACTCCCAGACGAGGTTCGCGGCGGCGACAAAGATGATGTATCGCCGCAGCGCCGAAAGCCATTCGACGGGACCTGCGGCGCGAACAGGCTCTTCGCTTGAATGCGCTGCCGTCATCGGAATAGCTCCTTGACGCTGTCCCACCAGCCCGTCTCCGCCGGCCTCGACGGGCGAGAGGGGGCGTTGGTCAGGCCGTTGATGTAAAGCACCAGGTTCAGGGGCTCGAAGCGCAGGCCATGGAACTTGGCGGCGAACCGCCCGTCACGGTCGATCACATGCGTGACGACGCCATGCATCTGCTGGCCGTCATCAAGCGGCTCGAACTTGACGTTATAGGTCTCCGAGAGGGTTCGCGTCGCGTCCTCGGTATCGCCTGGGCGTCGGGTGAGAAACATCCAGTTGTTCGGGGCGAGGCCATGCGCCTCGCCATAGCTCCTCATGACATCGGGCGTATCTACCTCGGGATCGGTCGTCACCGTGATGAACTGGACCATGTCCTTCATCGGCGTGACGTTGATCTTCGACTGAACGTCCGCGATCAGGGCGGAGTGCAGCGGGCAGACATCGGCGCAGCCTGCGAAGATGAAGTTGAGCACAACGATCCTGTCGGTGAAGTCTGACAAGCGAACCACTTTCCCATCAGCATCGGCCAGTTCGAACGGCGGCACCGGGCTGTCAATGGCCTGAAAGAACTGTTCCTTGCTGCCCATGACCTTGTCGAGGTCGGCGCCGGGATGATGCGCCGCAGCCGGCATAGCATAGGCAAGCATGGCAATCAGCAATGCGGTCAGTCGTGCAAAATGCATGTCGTCTCCCTGAAATATCCGCCCGTTCGGCGCTGGCTGTCTGCGCTGTCATTCCCGGCGGCTGTGTGACTGAGGCCCGACGCCTGCCTTGCCGTGGGTTGAGCATGACTTTGTTCCGCCGCCGCGCATGCAGAGGCCTAGCGCGCACATGGCGGCGCAGGGGGCGAGGCTGAGCAGGATCGGCGCGACGCCCACAGCCGTCAGCCAGCCCCAGTTGAGGGCAAGCCCGGCGCCCAGGACTCCGGTGCCTGCAACCAAGACGATCCGGCGAGGCGTCATCCAGGGCGGCCTTGCCGATGACGGTATCGGACGGGAATCTTCCATGGCTTTCTGTTCACCAATCATTGTCTTGGTTCCTTTCCTGTATGTTCGGCAATGACGCTCTCGAAGTAGGCGACCATCTCCGCCGTGTCCCATACGGCCGGTCCGATCAGCCGGCCGAGTTCCCGACCGTCCGGCCCGATGAGCAGTGTCGCCGGGAGGCCGAATATTTTGAGGTCACGCGATACCTTCATTGTCTCGTCGATGAAGATGCCTAGATGCCGGATGCGGATCTCATCGAAGAACCGGCGGACGACACCGGCGCCAGCACGGTCTATCGACAGCGTCACGACCTGGAAGCGCTCGCTGCCGAGCGTTGCCTGAAGCCGGTCCAGTGTCGGCATTTCATGACGGCAGGGGGCGCACCAGGTGGCCCAGACGTTAAGAAGGACGACCTTGCCGCGCCAGCGGTCGAGCGTGAGGGGGGTGCCGTGTTCGTCTGCAAACGAGATCGCGGGGAGCGGCACCGGCGTGTCGTGCTGCGGGACGGCATTCGGCCCTTCCGCCATCGCGGCGGTCGAGAATACCAGCCCCAGCACGAACCCGAACGCGGGCAAGGAATTCATCAGCTTGCCTCCTTTTCGCGGCTCATCGTGGCCTGGTGCTGCCGCTCGCGCTCGGGCCAGGTGCTCTTGATGAAGTCCAGGACCGCACGGATGTCGTCGTCGGAGAGCACCTCGTTGAAGCCAGGCATGTCGCTCTCGTAGCTGCCACCGACGACGACGGCAGGCCCTTCTTTGGTGATGCGGAACAGCACGTCATCGGGGTGATGCCAGGTGTGCCCGGACGCGTCATGAGGCGGTGCGGGTAAGCGACCGGACGGCAGGCGACGCTTCCAGTCCGGCTGGCCTTCGAGCTTCGCGCCATGGCAGGAGGCGCAGTTGGTGGCGTAGATATCCGCTCCGCGTTCGAGCTGTTCGGCAGTCCGCACGACCGAGCCGCTCTGGCCAAGTCCGACCCAGAGCAGCCCGGCCACGACGCATCCGCCGAGCAGTATCGCGGCGCCGAGACCGGCGCGCTTCATCGACGGCTACCTCCGAAAAGATATTTTACCAGCGCCGCGATTCCGAGGATGAGCAGGACGATCACGAGCAGCCATATGAGGCCCATGCCCCACATCATCATGCCGCCCATGCCTTCCATCATGCCCATACCCATGCCGGTCGGTGCGTTATTCATTGGAAACTCTCCTTATTCGACCGCGTAGATGGAAGGCTTGTCTTCGCCCACGGTGTAGATCATGAAGGCCTCGGTCTTGGTACCACTCATGCCGGGCGAGCCCATCGGCATGCCGGGCAGGGTTACACCTTTGATGTTGGGCTGCTCGCTCAACAGCCGGTTGACCATCGTGACGGGCACATGGCCACTCACCACATAGCCGTCGATCAAGGCGAGGTGGCAGCCCTGGAAGTCATCCGGAATGCCGGCTTCGCGACTCATGGTGACGAGCTCGTGGGTCGGCTTGACGGTGACAGTGAAGCCGTTGTCGCGCAGATAGTCGGCATAGGCTTCGCAGCAGCCGCATTGCGGGTTCTTGTAGAGGGTCACCTCCTCGGCGATCGCAAAAGATATGTTCGTGAAATAAACACCTACACCCAGCACAACGGTCGCGAGGGCGGCGGCAATAGGGTTACGCATGGTGGCTCTCCTTGATTCCGTGGATCAGGCAACGCGGATGACACCCATCATCCCGCCCGCCTGGTGTTCGAGGATGTGGCAGTGGAACATCCAATCGCCGGGATTGTCGGCGACGAAGGCGATCTCGACCCTTTCTCTCGGTGCGATCAGCACCGTGTCCTGCCATTCGCGGTGACGTGTCGGTTCGCCGTTGCGCGAGATCACGCGGAAGGAATGGCCGTGCAGGTGGATCGGGTGGTGCCAGGCCGTCGCATTGGTCATGGCGATCACATGGCTGCCATCGCGTTCGAGGGTCAGCATCGGGTCGAGGACATGGCCTTCAGCGGCCTTGCCATTCACGAACCAGATGCCCTGCCTGTGCATCATCCCCATCATGCCGCCGCCCATGCCAGCCCGGCTGCCTTCGCCCATGCTGCCGCCCATCTCTGCCATTACCATTCCGCCCATCATGCCGCCGTTGAAGATCACCTCATGGCGATGCGCTCCGGCGAGATCGGGTTCGGGCAAAGGATTGGCGGGCAGGGAAATGGGCCAGTCGGGCGTGGTGTCCCTAAGCGGCGTCTCATCGTAGGCGAGGTCGACCAGTCGGTATTCGAGATTCCGGTAGAACCGGTCGATAACCGAGACGCGGCTGCCCGGCTTGCCGGTCATGTCGAGCATGATGTCGGCCCGCATGGCAGGCCCGAGCACGACGAGACCGCCGGCGGGCGCATGCGGCGTTATCGGCTGGCCGTCGAGCGCGATGACTGTCGGTGTGTGGCCCTGGAAGTCGAGGCCAAAAATGCGCGCGTTTGCGGCATTGATAAGCCTTAGCCGGATACGCTCGCCGTTGCGCACCGGAAGCACGTCCGGCACGCGGCCGTTGATGGTTACGGTGTTGCCGACCCGGCCACTATGACTCATGTCATGGCCGTTGCCGAAATCGTCGCTGATCTCAGCAGACTTTGTGAGCCGCCAGTCGTCGAGTACCCAGACAAGCTCCCGGTCGATTCTTGGCGGTTCGGGCTCTTCGACAATCAGCGGCCCGTAGAGCCCTCGCCCGACCTGCTCGAAACTGCGTTGATGCGGGTGGTACCAGAAGGTACCGGCGTCGACCGCATCGAACTCGTAGACGAAGCTCCCGCCCGGCGCAATCGGCGGCTGGTTGAGATGCGGGACGCCATCCATGGCGTTCGGCACCCTGAGCCCATGCCAGTGGACGGTGGTCTCTTCGGCGAGGCCATTCTCGACAGCGATCCGGAGGCGTTCGCCCTGTCGCACGCGGATTTGTTGCCCAGGGACGGTTCCGTTATAGCACCAGGCTGGCGTCTCGCCGTGCGGCTCCGGTACGAGTCGCACCAGCCCTGGCGCAGCCTGCAATGAAAATTCTCGGACACCCGCCGCCTGTGCAGGTGACGAGAGGAACGCGGGCATTCCGAGGCTGGCTGCGCCAGCCGCGCATGTTTTCAGCAGGGTCCGACGCGACAGCGCCGATTTGATGATTGATGACATCGTTTTGCTCTCATCTGATTTCCGCTTTGCTTCAGATGCGCAGACACAGTCAGCGCATGAATTGAGCAGCGACTACGCGCGATTGCACGGGAAGTGCAACAGGGCGAAGCGGCCGGAGCACACCCCGACCGGCGTCCGATCAGATGAGAGTACGGGGAGGGTAGGGTTCGGGCGGACCTGTCCGGCCGACAAGGTCATAAAAGGCGCTTGCCGACGGGGACATACCGATCACCGCAGGCACACTGACTTCCAGATTAAGATTGGCCAGAATCGGAGCGACGCAGACCATGTCGCAGTCAATCCCGCCATTGTTGTCACCGCTGTCGGAGCCGCAGCCCTGACAGTCGGACATATCCATGGCGCCGGCATCGGCGAGCGCCATCTTGAGAGACATCGTAGTCGCGCTCGTCACGCTCGTAACCGACCCGACCGCGAATGCGGTGAGCGCGGCGAAAACGAAAATCGTTACGAACCTAGTCATGATGAGTTCATAGATCACCGCCGGAGACTTGTCGAGTTCCAAGGTGTCGCAGTTGATTGTGTGCAATGAGCTGAATCGACATTCATCACATCCACAGCTTTGTAGCTGCGAGATCCTGGCCGACATCGTCACCCAGGAGGGCTCGCTGGTCCAGCGCCTGGCAATCGACCGCCGTACCGGCGCCCTGCGCCAGGTCGATTGAAGGGAGGATATCATGTGGCAGAACTGGCATCAGCCCGGTGCGATGATGGGCTATGACGGTGGCGGATGGTTCTGGGGAATGGCCTTCCACGGCCTCTCGGCCATCCTGTTCATCGCTGTGCTGGCGGTGGTGCTCACCCTGCTGTTCCGATGGCTGGGGGCAGGGCATCAGCCGCATTCGGCAACACCGTCTCATAACAGCGCGCTCGACATTCTCAAGGCACGCTATGCACGCGGGGAGATCGACCGCGACGATTATCTGCAGCGAAAAGCGGATATGTCCTGACCGCTCGGTTAAGGCAAATGAAGGCCCGTGACCCAGGTGAATGTGCCTAGGGGGCACGGGCCTTTTTGTTTTCTGTGTTACCGCGGCCAGACCGGGTGATGATCGTCGATCACCACAGCATGGCTGTGTCGCAGCGACGCGTGCCGGTGCGGGTGGCTGTGCGGCTCGGGCCCTTCCCAGCCTTCATGCTCATGCTGGTGGTGCGCGTCATGGGTATGCGCATGGCTGTGCGATTGTTCGGGGTGCTCATGCGGCACCACGCTGGGATCGCCCGACGGCCAGACCAGGGCGGCAATCACCGTACCCGCCGCCGCGATCGCCGCCAGGATATAGAAAGTTGTGCCCAGTCCCAGCACGGCCCCCAGCCAGCCGGCCAGCGGATAGGTCAGAAGCCAGCAGGCATGCGACAGGGCAAACTGCGCGGCGAACAGCGCCGGCCTGTCCTCGGAATGGGAGGAGCGTTTCAGCAGCAGCCCGCCCGGCGTCTGCACCAGTGCCGAGGCCGCGCCCAGCAGCAGCCAAAGGGCCAGCGTGGCGGCGTAGACCTGGCTTGTGGCCGCGAGGGGTAGCAGGGCCGCAAGGCCGGCGCCGCCCGCCAGCATCACCAGCCGCGCGGACAGATTCTCCAGCAGGCGCGGCAGGGTCAGCGCCACGATCATCGACCCCAGCCCGTAGGCGGCGAAAAACAGCGCGACATCGCGGTCGCTGCCGCCGAGCGTCTCGCGCACCAGAATGACAGTGTTGACGATCACCATGGCGCCGGCCGCCGCCACGGCAAGGCTGAGCGCCAGCAGCCCGCGCAGCCGGGGCGTGGCGAGATAGAGCCGCCAGCCGCGCGTGAGCCTCTGGCCAAAGCTCGCCTGTCCCGCTGCCGGTTGCGGCGAGGGCAGCAGCACCGAGACAACCAGCGCGGCCGAGGCGAGGAAGCCGAGCGTCGTGCCGGCGAACAGCCAGTGGAAGCTGACCAGGGTCAGCAGCAGCCCGGCCAGCAGCGGGCTGAGCAGCGATTCCAGGTCATAGGCCAGCCGCGACAGGGAGAGCGCCCTAGTATAGTCGCGTTCCCCGGGCAGGATGTCGGGAATGGTTGCCTGGAAGGCCGGCGTGAAGGCGGCGGAGAAGGACTGGAACAGGAAGACCAGCGCATAAATCTGCCAGATTTCGGTGACGAAGGGCAGCAGCAGGACCAGCGCCGCCCGGCACAGATCGAGCGCGACCAGAAGCCG
>NZ_MPOB01000019.1 GCF_002148795.1 Oceanibaculum nanhaiense
CCGTCGCCGGCCACCGCGCTGTCCAGGCAATGGTCGATATGGTCGCGGATCAGGACGCGCTTGGCCTCGCTGATCGCCCGCTCGACCGCATGAAGCTGCTGGGCGAGAAGGACACAGGGCCGTCCCTCATCCATCATCGCGATCACACCGCGCAGATGGCCTTCCGCGCGGCGCAGCCGTTTCAGTATGTCGTCATGATGATGGTGGGGCGCGTGATCCGTCATTGTCGGAACATATCCCCCCAGGGGGGATTGAAGCAATGACGTTTTGCCGATGCTGTCCTGTCGTCCAGCCGCCTGTCGGGCAACCGGAAATCGAAGGGCCTCCCTGTCTTTTCGGCACGCGCTGGCTGCCCTGCTGGTTATGCTGATTGCGCTTGGACCGGTGGCGCATGGCCATGCGGTTCCCGGCGACGCCTTCACGGCGGGACATGGGCACTGGTTTCCGCCTGGCAGCGGGAAATCCTGGCGGCGCTGTCCGCGACCCTGCGAGCCGGCGTCGGCCAGAACGCGCCAGCGCATATGATGCCGCCTGATTGTCGGACGGCGCTTTTGTACGCTACCTTGTATTCTCAAGAAGATAAGCTCGACTGACCAAGCCAGTTGGCATCGGGCAGGCGCATCGCAGGGACAGACAATCGGATGATCGATCATGTTTTTCAGGGAAGCCTGTTCACCAGCGACTTCCTGACCCAGTCGATTGTCCGCAACGCGGAATGGCACAGCGTCAGCGACGATGAGGTTGATCGCCTGGCAGCGGACCTGGCTGACCTCTTCAAAGCCTTTCCCACCGGTCAAACACCCAACGAGACCCGCACCGAAGACGATTTGATCTGGCCGATCCTCCAACGGCTCGGCTGGGATCAGGCGATGCGCCAGCAGAACCTGACGGTCAAGGGCCGGGACGATGTGCCGGACGGGCTCTTGTTCGCCGACGCCGGGGCGAAGGCGGAGGCCGACCGTTCCCTCGAGGAATGGAAACGCTACGGCTTCGGCCTGGCCATCGTCGAATCGAAACGCTGGCATCGGCCGCTCGACCGGCAGTCCGGCCGGCAGGGCGAAAAGCTGGCGCCGTCCACCCAGATGCTGCGCTATCTCAGGCGCGTGGATGACCTCACCGAAGGCAAGTTGCGCTGGGGTATTCTCACCAACGGCGGCCGGTGGCGGCTATATTTCTCCGGTGCGCGTTCCGTCTCCGAGCAGTTCTTCGAGATCGATCTCGCTGCCGTCCTTGGCATCGCCGGCCATGACCAGGGGCTGTTCGCCCTCGATGATGGCGAAAGACGCCACGCATTGCGGCTGTTCGCGCTGATGTTCCGCCGGGAGGCGTTCTTGCCTTCCGGGCCGGACATCAGGAGCTTCCACCTTCGGGCCATCGATGAAGGCAAGTTTTATGAGGAGCGCGTCGCCGCCGATCTGTCGAACCTCGTCTTCGATACGGTCTATCCCCTGCTCGCGCGCGCCATCGCGGACGGCGCGCCGGACGCCGATCTGGAGGATGTGCGGCAGGCGGCTCTGATTCTGCTCTATCGGCTGCTCTTCGTGCTCTATGCCGAGGATCGCGACCTGCTTCCGGTCAATGACGAGCGATATGACGATTACGGCCTGCGCAAGCGCGTCCGGCTGGATGTCGGCGACCGCAAGGACAGGGGCGATACCTTCTCGGCGTCGGCGGCGCGCTACTGGGCGGTGCTGGACGATCTGTGCCGAGCCATCGACGAAGGCGACACCTCGATTGGGCTACCACCCTATAATGGCGGTCTGTTCGACCGCGTGCGCACGCCGCTGCTGGGCCAGCTAAGGCTTTCCGACTCGGTCATGGCCGAGGTGATCGACAGGCTGTCCTTCGAGCGGACGGACGGCTCCCGAAAATACATCAATTATCGCGACCTCAGCGTGCAACAGCTGGGCTCGATCTATGAACGGCTGCTGGAACACGAGGTGGTGCGCGACGGCCCTATCGTTGATATCCGCCCCAACATCTTCGCGCGTAAGGGGTCCGGCAGCTATTACACGCCAGACGACTTGGTCAACCTGATCATCCGCGAGACACTTGAACCGTTGATCCGGGCGCGGCTGGATGCCTTCCGCCAGAAAGCAGAGGAACTGGCGACCACCGACATGGACGAGGGCCGCAAGCTGGGCATCCTCCGGCGACTCGATCCGGCCGAGAGACTGCTCGATCTTAAAATCTGCGACCCCGCGATGGGCTCCGGTCATTTCCTGGTCAGCCTGGTGGACTACATGGCCGACCAGGTGATCGCCGCCATGGCGGAAGCCGGAGCCATGGTTGAATGGGCGGAATATATCTCGCCACTGGCCGACCGGATTGAAGGCATCCGCGCCACCATCATCGGCAATGCGGAAGACCGCAACTGGACGGTCGATCCCGAACAGCTGGACGACCGGCACATCATCCGCCGCATGGTGCTGAAACGCTGTGTCTATGGCGTGGACAAGAACCCGATGGCGGTCGAACTGGCGAAGGTGGCGCTATGGCTGCACAGCTTCACGGTCGGCGCGCCGCTGTCCTTCCTCGACCATCATCTGCGCTGCGGCGATAGCCTGTTCGGCTCCTGGGTAAAGACCGGCATCGCCAAGGCAACGGCCTATGGCAGCCCACTGCTGCTGCACAAGCCGGTGAAGATTGCTCTGGGATCGGCGGCCTCCATGCAGACCATCGAAGGGTTGCCGGACGCGGAAATCGCCGAGGCGCACCGCTCGCAGGAAATCTTCGACGGCGTCCGGATCATGACGGCACCGCTGGATGCCTTCCTGTCCCTCCTCCACGCCATCGAATGGCTGGACCTGAAGGGCAAGGATAACATGAAGGCGCTGCAGGGCTTCTTCGACGGCTCCTATGGCGATCCCTTCGAGATCGCCCAGGGCACGCGCGAGCCGCTGGCGCGCGGAGAGCACGGCCGCCGTCTTGCCGATATCCTGGCCGAGGCGCGCACGCTGATGGCGGAGGAACGCTTCCTGAACTGGCAGGTCGCCTTCCCCGGCGTCTGGACCGACTGGGAGGCCGAGGGCCTCGTCGGCGGGTTCGACGCGATCATCGGCAACCCGCCCTGGGACCGCATGAAACTGCAGCAGGTGGAATGGTTCGCCGCCCGCCGCCGCGAGATCGCCATGGCGCAGCGCGCCGCCGACCGCCACCGGATGATCGCGGCGCTGGAACGCGACGGCGACCCGCTGGCCGCCGATTTCGCCAAGGCCAACAGCCGCGCCGAGGCGGCGACCCGCATGGCCCGCAAGGGTGGCGACTACCCGCTGCTGTCCGGCGGGGACATCAACATCTATTCGCTGTTCGTCGAACGATCCATGGCCCTGGTGAAGCCCGATGGCATGGTTGGCCTGCTGACGCCGTCGGGCATCGCCTCCGACAAGACTTCCGCCGACTTCTTCAAGGGAATATCGACCCAGGGCCGGTTGAAGGCGCTGTATGATTTCGAGAATGGACGGCAAAGCACTGGGAGTGCGCCATTCTTTCCCGATGTACACCGCAGCTTCAAATTCTGCGTCCTCGTCGCGAGTCCTTCAGAAACGGAATATCCGGCAAACTGCGCATTCTATTTGCACGATGTCAGCGAACTTGCCGATCCCGAACGCCGCTTCCCCCTGACGGCGGAGGATTTCGCGCGCGTGAATCCCAACACCGGTACAGCACCAATCTTCCGCACGCGCCGCGACGCCGAACTGACCACCGCCATCTATGCCCGCCTGCCGGTGCTGACACGCCACACCGGCGGCGCGCCGGAAAAGGCGTGGCCGGTGAAGTACGCGACGATGTTCCATATGACGAACGATTCCGGTCTCTTCCGGACCCGCGAAGAGCTGGAGGAGCGCGAAGGTGCCTATCCGATTGGCGACAACAGATACGGCAGCACTTCAGGACAATGGGTGCCGCTTTATGAGGGCAAGATGGTGCAGGCTTTTGACCATCGCGCCGCCAGCATTGTCGTAAATCCGGAGAACCAGCATCGACCCGCACAGCCTGAGCCGGCAACGGCGGAACAGCATGCAGATCCCGCCTGGCTGCCAAATCCACAGTTTTGGGTTTCCTCTTCTGTTGTGGAATTTCCGCAGGATTACACAGCACTGGCTTTCAAGGACGTGACAGCACCGACAAACGTGCGTTCCATGATCGCGGCCTGCGTCCCATATGCTGGATTGGGAAATACTTTGCCGGCTGTCTTGCTTTCAGGCGAACCGACCAGCTTCAGTGTAAGGGACCGGGCGTTGTTGCTCGCCACATTCAATTCCATACCCTTCGATTTTGTCGCGCGTCAAAAAATTCAAGGCCAACATCTCAACTGGTTCATCCTGGAACAGCTCCCGGTGGTGCCGCCGGAGCGGTTCGAGACGGTGCGCTTCGGCCCGAAAAGCGCCGGGGAGATCGTCCGGGACGCCGTGCTGGAGCTGACCTACACCGCGCATGACATGGCACCCTTCGCCCGCGACATGGGCCATGTCGGCCCGGACGGAACGGTCAAACCGCCTTTCGTCTGGGACGAGGAGCGCCGCCTGAAGCTGCGCGCCAAACTGGATGCCCTGTTCTTTCATCTGTATGGCATCACCGACCGCGACGATGTGCGCTACATCTATTCCACCTTCCCCATCGTCGAGCGGCAGGAGGCGCAGGCCTATGGCGGGCGCTACCGCTCGCGCGACCTTTGCCTCGCCTATATGAACGCCCTCGCCGCCGGCGACCCGGACGCGGAGATCGATCTTTAGCGGCCGGATATCTGACGGCTCTATCGGTTCCAAACCGGCACCCCTCCCCGCTTCTCAGCCTATTGCGTCAATGCCGACATCCAGCTCCTCCGACGTAGAGACAACCCGCGCGCACAGCAACCAGGGCAGGCAATGAACATGCGCCGTCATGCTTCGCTCCTCTACCTCGATAAACCCGCGCCCTGCGAGGATGCGATACGCCAGGGTGACCGCCAGTTGCACACCCAGTTCCGTGACAATATCGGCCTTCAGGCCAGCAAGAATTGCGTCGAAATTGTGTGCTCCCGGGGATGCAACCGGAACGACAGACACACGGTTCATCAGCGCTGGAGGAATACCCGCCAGGGCTGTTGGCGGTCAGAATCCAGTTCACCTGGCTGACGTCACGGGCAACACACAAACACTCATCGAACCAGTTACGGCTCGTCTCCGGCTCGAGAAGCGACAGCAGGGTATCCACCACGCGGCCGTTTCGTCGGCTGCTGCTGCCTTCTCGACTTCATCGACGATCAGAAGCGGGTTGGCCGCCCCGCCATCACGGATCGCCCGCAAGACGCCGCTGGGTTCCGCCGTGCCCCAGCCTTTTGCCGTTCCCTGAATATCCCGATTATCGCCGGAACGGCCAACATTGATCAGCCTTTAGGGCGAGCCGCTCCAGCGCGGCGCTCACTTCCGCATGACACAGAACGCGTAGGGGCGGGTTTCGGGAGCCTCGGCCAGCTCCCATGCCGCCGGCATCATCTGCGAGGCAGGACGGCGGTCGCCCGCACGGAGGAAAAACTGGAGCTGGGTCATTTTGCGTCTCCCATTGGCAATGCGATCATGTCAATATAAAAATACAATATTATTAAAATATCCGGACATCAGTGCAGGGCCGCGCGCGCCCTGCTTGGGATTAACCAGCTCGAGCTGGCCGCCATGGCAGGAGTGGCAAAACAAACATTCGCGGATTTTGAGAGGGGTGCGCGCACCCCTTATGCCCGTACACTTGATGATGTCGTGAATGCCCTTGAAAAGGCCGGTATCCAGTTCCTGCCGGCCGGGGACGACCATGGAGAGGGCGTGCGTTTCCGGGACCCTGGTTGAGTCAGGGCACTTCTCACCGGAAATGGCGTGGTTTGATGTGCGGGCGAGGACGCCCGGCGAAGAATGCGCGAACGTCACCGCCGTGACCACATAGCTGTTGCACAGGCTTTTCAGAGCCTGTAAATTTCTTATTATTGGTCAGGGCCTTACAGGAAAATGGCTGGAAATCCAGGTCCCCCAGCCAACCTTTCCAAAGACATCGATCCGCTGCCGCCAACGAAAAAGGCCGCACGATTGCTCGTGCGGCCTCCTTCAGTTCAACGCCCAGGCTTGGTCAGGCGGCCTGGTGTCAGGCAACGTGGTGCGGCATTGCCTTCAGCTTGTCCTTCGTCGTGTCCAGATGGACGCGAATGTCGGAGCCTTTGGCCTCACGCAGAACGGTCAGCTGGCTGAACGGCAACATAACCGAGTGTGCGCCGAGGCCAAGAAAGCCGCCGACATCGATCACGGCGTCGGTGATCTTGCCGTCGGTGCCGAGTTTCAGCGAGCTGATCGAGCCGATGGTCTCGTCCTTGCGGCCATAGACCTTTGCACTTTCGACGTCGGAGGTCGTCAGATCATGCGTTTCGGCCCGGTTATAGCCATCGCGAACGAAGCCGTGGGCACCGAGATTTTCGGGGCCGTGCGTTGCATTTGCTGAATTGCTCATGAAATTCTCCTTGATCCCAAAATACCGGGAGATCGCGCAACAGGTGCCCCCTGCTGGGTCGTGACCGGCACAGGAAGCGACGCTGGCACGCCGCCTGTGGCCAGGTGGAAGCGGCCAGGCGGGGCAGGTCTCACTAAAAATGCCGGATACATATAAAGAACGCCTGGGTGGCGCTGGCGTTCCATAGAGTCTGTGGTCAGGAGTCTGTGATCAGGCGGCTTTCGCCGTGAAGAACCGGATCATGTGGGCCGAGGCATCGGGGCCTGTTCTGTCGGTATAGGATCCCGCCGCCCGACCGCCGGACCAGGCGTGACCCGCGCCTTCGATCATCCAGAGTTCGATCAGCGTGGCGCCGTCAGGCCCCGCATAGTCGCTGCGGGCATAGCCGCGCCCCCCCACCGAGCGTTTGCCGATCTTTGTCGGTACCGCGTCGCCCCCCACTGCCGCATCGACGATCATCGCCGCATTGGCGGGGTGAACCGTGCTGTCAGCCGTCCCCTGAAAGATGATCAGCCGGACCGGGAGTGCCGGGAGTGCCGGGAGTGTCAGGAGTGAGTGTGCGGCGACGATCGGCCCGCCGCCATTGGTCGCGCTGCCTTTGGTCGCGCCGCCATTGGTCGCCTTGCCGTGACGCATGACCGACATCGCCGAGATCAGGTCACGCGCCGAACCGCGGGCGAGACCGGAATGAATCCCCGCCGCCGAATAGATGTCCGGATAGAGATCCGCCAGAATCATCGCCATAGCGCCGCCGGCGGACAGTCCGGCCACGAAAACGGCATCGCGGCCAAGGCCGAGTTCTTTCATCAGCTTTCGCGTCAGCGAGGCCAGGATGGCAGGCTCGCCGGCGCCGCGGATCTGATGGCGCGGACTAAACCAGTTCCAGCACGACGCTGCATTGTGGCCTCTGATCTGCGCCGGATAGGCAACGCAAAGGTCATGCTTCTCGGCCAGCGCGTTCATATGGGTGCCGGCGGCAAAGTCGTCCGGGGTTTGCGAGCAGCCATGCAGCATGAGAATCAGGCCTTTGGGCCGTTTCGGCTGGCTGGCTGGCAGGTAGAGCTTGTAGTCCCGCGATCCCGCGGCGCTGCGATGCGTACGGGCCAGATACTGCCCGCCTTTCGGAATGCCCGGCATGGTCTCGCGCGTGGCTGGCGTGGCCGCCCCGGACATGAGCGATTGCGCCACGCTCAATTGTTTCAGCACCGTGCCGAGCGCCTGGCCAGCCTTTGGCGGCGCGGCCTTGCGCGACTTCGCCGGCTTTAGCTTGAGGGCGGCAAGCACAGACGGGGCCATGAAACCGGCCATTACCTTATTGAGTTCGCGGGCAGTCTTGGTCTGCTTGCGCGCACGCATAAGACGGATGGCCCGGAGCATCGTGGCTGTGAAACTGCGTGACATGGAAATTTCCTTTAAAGCGATCAGCCGCCATCTTTCGCGTGATGCGTCAGAAGTCTGTAAAGTCTGTATTTGCGGTGCGCTTGATCTTCAGGCGCCCGGTACTTGCGCGGCGGCTAACCTGCGTCAGTGCGGACTCCGGTAAGCATGATAGGGTTGCATGATGTTCAGCGAACATTTTTCGGCTGCGCAAGTTGTCGGGTTTGCGAGAAGCGCATTGGGCGTTACGAGCACTCGGCCAAGACCTTTCCTCGAACCGAAAGGCTCATGTCATGCTTGTCACCATTCTGATTCTTGTTCTGACACTTATTCTGGCCATGCTGGTCGTCGGGGCGCTGCCAGACTGGAACTACAGCCGGTCCTGGAGCTATTGGCCCAGTGGCGCATTCGGCGGCATGCTCATGGTCCTGCTGCTGCTGGTCGCCACCGGCAGAGCGTAGCCAGAGGCAGGAGCGCAGCTAAGGCAGGGTTGGGTTTAACGCCCATCCGCCTCCCCTGCCTCAGCCTTTCCGCATCGCCGCGGTTCTGCGTCAGCGGGTCGCGATATCGTTTCAGCGGCGGCGCACGGAGTTTCCGCCCTCCAGAATGCTGTTGATCAGCGCGGCGACGGCAGCGTGCAGCGCCGCCTTGGGGTCATCCTCCGACACGTTCATATGGGCCCCGGCGGCGTCCTCGAGAATCCCCACGATTTCAGACTCGGGCAGGATATTCCGGTCATTCAGCGCCAGCAGAAGCGACTCGCAGATCGCAAGCGCTGCCGTGCCATAGACATCGTTGGGTATGGACATGTTGAGACTGCTTTCTGCGGAAAATGCGCTGTATTGCGCGTAATCGCATCGTCATCATCGCAGAAGAAAATTATCATGTACTGATGCAGAGCAGGTTGGAGAGGTTCTTTTTGCGGCAGGGTTGCCCGACATAGAAGGGCGGCTTGATGATCGCGCACGTTACCGACGGGGACCCCATGCAGATTGCCAACAGTCCTCTTGCCCGAAAGCTTGGCTCTTTCGTAAGGCTTACAGAGACGGAGCTGAAAACACTTGAGGAGCTTCACCACCGCCGCCGCCGGTTCGTGGCCGGGCGGGACATGGTGCATCAGGGGCAGTCCGGCCAGTCGGCCTATGTTCTGGCCGAGGGCTGGGTCTGTTCCTACAAGATGCTGCCGGACGGCACGCGGCAGATTGTTGATTTCCAGATTCCGGGGGATTTCCTCGGTCTGCGCAGCATCCTGTTCCGCACCTCGGACCACAATGTCGAACCGGTCACGAGGATCGAGGCGTCGGAGATTCTGGCGGCAGACCTGCTCGATGCCTTCCAGCGCGTCCCGCGCCTGGCGACGGCCGTTCTCTGGGCGGCATCCCGCGACGAGGCGATGGTGGTGGAGCATCTGGTCAATGTTGGCCGCCGCAACAGCGAAGAACGTATGGCACATTTCCTGCTGGAACTGAGCGCGCGGCTGAAACTTGTGGGACAGGGCGACCGGACCGGCTATGACTGCCCGCTGTCGCAGTATCTGCTCGCCGATGCGCTGGGGCTGAGCGCCGTGCATGTGAACCGGGTGCTGCGAACCCTGCGCGAGCAAGGTCTGGTGACCTTCCTGAAAGGCCGGGTGACCTTCGACGATTTCGATGGTCTGGTCGATCTCGCCGGATTCGACGCGTCTTATCTCGATCAGAACGGGCCGCTGTTGCGCTAGAGAATGCGCCCGCCGCGACATCCCGCCGATCAGGGTGCCGCTATTTTGACAGCATGAGGACGGAAAGGGTGGCGCGCGCCCGCCATACCCGGCTTTTCACGGTGCCAAGGGCGCAATCGAGACGATCCGCGGCCTCCTCCTGGCTGAACCCCGCCACGCCCACCAGGGTCAATGCCTCGCGCTGCTGCCGCGGCAGGGCTGTCATTGCCGCCAGCAGTTCGGACAGCGCAACCGCATGTTCCTGGGATGGCAGCTGCATCAGTTGCGCGGCAAGCGTGCCATCCTCATCCTCGACCTCGCGCGATTGAGCAACCTGTTGTCTGGAAATTCTGCTGAGAGCGGGTCATGCATCCTGGCATTCCCACTTGATGTAGGCCTTCGTGTCGGAGGCCCATTTTTCGTCGATCTCGACCAGCACGGCGCTGACGAGCCGCAGCAGCGCGTCTTCGCCGGGGAAGATCCTGACCTTGACGGTGCGCCGTTTCAGTTCCTGCTGGACGGAGCGCTCGATCGGATTTGAGGTGCGCATCCGTTTGCGGTGATGTTCAGGCAGTGTGAAGACGGCGAGACCTTCGGGGACGTTTTCCTCGAGCCAATCGGCCAGCTTGGGCGCGGTGTCGCGGTAGCTGGCGACCAACTCGGTCAGGGCGGTTTCGGCCCGGGCGAGATCGTCCGCCGTCCAGATCGATTTCAGTTGTCTGCCGATGCGCTTTCGGGTTTCGGCATTGGGGGCGTGATGGATGGCGTTGCGGGCGAGGTGGAACTGGCAGCGCTGCCATGTGGCGCCGCCCAGAACGGCGCGACGGGCAGCGTGCAGGCCGCTGTGGTCGTCGGAGACGATGAACTCGACCCCGCGCATGCCGCGCGCGACCAGGCTTTCGAGGAACGCCCGCCAGTGCACCTCGGCTTCCGAAAGCGCCACCGACACGCCCAGCACGCGCCGGCGCTCATCCGGGCCGATACCGATGGCCGAGAGCACGGCAACCTCGCGCACGATCCCGCCATGGCGCATCTTCTCGTACCGGGCGTCGAGGATGAGATACTTGATCTCGCCGAGTGGGCGGTCGCGCCAGGCGGCCAGTTCCTCATCCAGCAGCTTGGCGGCGCGGCTGACCTGCGAAGATGACAGGCTCTCGATGCCGAATTCGCGCATTACGGCCTCCACATCACGGGTCGACACGCCCTTGATGTACATCTCGGCGACAGCCAGCATGACGGCGCGCACCGATCGCCGGCCGCGCTCCAGCGATTGCGGGTAGAACGGTTCCCCGTCGTGCCCGGCCGTCTTGGGCACCTGCACGTTCACGGTGCCCGCGGGCGTGTCGATCCTCTTGGGCTTGGTGCCATTTGCATAGCCCCGACGCTCGGGCGTGCGCTCGTATAGCCCGGCGCCGAGAAAGCGCTCGCGCTCGATCTGCATCGCCAGCTCAAAGGCCCGGGCGAACATCCCGGCGAGATCACCAGGGCCCGTTTCGATCAGCTGTTCCAGGATTGCCTCAACCGCATTATCCTTCCGTCTGTCCATTCGCTCTGCTCCATGGCTGTGTTGCAACTCCATGGAATACCAGAATGGGCAGCCCCTGCTGGGCGCGCCCCAGCAGGGGCTCATGGCCCCGACCTCGAGCGAATTTCCAGACGTGAGGTTACAGTACCCCTCGCGCCACCGCTTGCGAATATCGCTCAGGAAAGTGTTGCGCAGGATGGTGTGAAGCCATGCACGCAGGTTCGTGTCCGGGGCATAGCGGTCCCGGCTGGCCCAGGCCTTGGTCAGTGTCTCCTGCATCAGATCCTGCGCGCGGTGCCAGTCTTTCGTCAGATGAATCGCATGGTACTGCAGCCTCGGCATCTCGTGCCGGAGCTGCAGGTTGAAGGGGTGGCTCCCGGGCGTGTGAAATCCACCATGACTGGCGCGCGGATGCGCTGGCCGGCCATCGGCATCGCCGTTTCGATAATCTGCGGCGACGACATGGATGGCGGCTTCGCTGCCCGTCACGGATAGCAAGGCTTTGCCTCGCTCCATGGTCAGCGCAACCCGAAATAGCCCAGGATAAACAGGACGATTACGACCAGGCCGACGATATAGATGATGCTGTTCATGTTGATCTCCGCGCCTGGCCGGAAAGTGGCAGGCTGCACAGACCATTACATGCCATAATCACGCCCGTTCGTGACTAACCCGCGTTAGCCGGGCGCGGTTTCATTCAACATTGGTGACGCTGACCGAAACCTGCAATCCCAGCAGCTTCCCGCCATCGCGCACGAATGTCCCGCTGACCGGCAGTGCCTGTGACGGCGTGCGGGTCGTTGCCACGCGAATCAGGTTCCGGCTGGCAATGATGCGGTTGGTGGGGTCAAACTCCACCCAGCCTGCCCCGGGGACGAAAATATCGGCCCAGGCATGGGTTGCGCCACCGCCTGTCATATCCTCGCCCGAGTCGTTTCCGGCAGCCTCGTCATGCAGGTATCCGGTGACGAACCGGGCAGCGAACCCCAGGTTTCGCGCAGCTTCCATGAACAGCAGCGCAAAATCGCGGCACGTGCCGGTACCGAGCCTGATCGTCTCGGCCGGTGTCTGCACGCCCTCCTCCTCACGCCGGACATAGTGAAAAGCCTTGTGGACGGCGGTTGCCAGGGCGCCCAGCACCTGCAGACTGCCGCCGGGCAGTTGCGGCAGCACCTGTGCGATCCATGCTGCCAGCGCCTCCTGATCCTGCGGCTGATCTGCCCTCAGATAAGGGCCGAGGTCGATGCGGTCATCATCGCCATACTGCACCGGGTATGCGCCCGCATAGCGCGCGATCCGGGCCAGCGGCTCATCCAGACCATAGCGCCGCAGCAGCAGTTCGCTTTCGATCACCAGTTCGTTCGCTTTGTCGTGGAACAAAAGCAGCGCAAGCGAGTTTCCAAATGCATCGAATGCCCAGTGCACATCCGCGCGGGGCGAGACGGTCAGGCTGGAATCCAGAAGCCGCATATCGTGCCCATCTCGTGGGCGTATCATCAGCCGATGCTCGCCGAACGCCACCGGAAGGTCATAGGTGTATCGCGTTCGATGGATAATGCGCAGGGTTCGGATCTGAATATCCTTACATCTGGCCTGGCGGGCGACGGAGCCCGCAGGAAAGCTACATTTTTAAAGAGCCTGGGGACGCGGATACCGGCGCGGACTCTACGCCAGGCCATAGAGGGCAGCAATGTTCATTCGCATCGGCTACGAGATCGTCATCGACAGCAAGCCGGATACCGTGCTGATCCTTGCCATGTCGCCACATTCCAGCTTCGACGGGCGGATCATCGGCTCGGCCGAGGTGCAGGCACGGCCAGAGATTCCGCTGGAGACATTCCAGGACAGCTTCGGCAACCGGCTGACCCGGCTGCGGGCGCCGGCAGGGCACCTGACGCTCTGGTCCGACTGCATCGTCGAAGTTGACGGACAGCCCGACGTGTATGACTGGACGGCGCAGCAGCATGACGTTGCGGACCTGCCGCCCGAAACGCTGCAATTCCTGACTTCCAGCCGCTACTGCGATTCCGACGCGCTGGCCCCCGAGGCGCTGCGCCTGTTCGGGGCCACCCCGCCGGGCTGGGCACGGGTGCAGGCGATCTGCAACCATGTCCACAACCATCTGACCTTCGGCTATGGCTTTGGGCGGTCCACCAAGACGGCCAGCGATGCACATCGCGAAAAGACCGGCGTCTGCCGGGATTTCGCGCATCTCGCCATCGCCTTCTGCCGCGCCATGAACATCCCTGCCCGCTACGCCAGCGGTTATCTGGGCGACATCGGCGTGCCCTACTCCGGCCCGGGTGATTTCTGCGCCTGGTTCGAGGCCTATCTGGGCGGTCGCTGGTACACTTTCGACGCGCGCTATAACCAGCCAAGAATCGGCCGGGTCCTGATGGTCCGCGGGCGGGACGCCGCCGATGGTGCGATGATCACCTCTTTCGGCAGATATGACATGAAAGCACTCTGGATCTGGACCGACGAGGTGCCCGGCCCGCCCCCCGGTACGCCTCCCGGGACGTCCCCAGGGACGTCCAGCGATGCCCTGTTGCACGACATACTGAAGAGCCGGCCAAAGGGGGAGGCGCTCACTCTCGCCCCCACGAATTGAAGACCGACCCGTCGCAAACGATCCGGATATGACGGATCTTACGATGGCCGCGAGGGGGGCGGCAGCCGTGGCAGCCAGCCGCGCTCGCGGTAATAGCGTTCGGCGCCGGGGTGGATCGGCGCGTTTCCGGTCCGCCGGATCGACTCCGCGACCGACAGCGCCTCGAAGGCCGGGTGCAGCATCCGGAAAACGTCGAAATTGTCGAACACGGCCCGGGTGATCTCGTACGCCACCTTATCGGGCATGCGCGTGGTGGTGACGACCACGGCGCGGACGCCGAAGGTTTGTATGTCCGCCTGATTGACCGGATAGGTACCGCCGGGAATCGCCGTGCGCTCATATTCCCGATAGTCGGACAACATCCTGTCAATCGCCGGACCGTTCACACTGACCAGAACACCCTGGCAGGTGAGCGCCGCATCGCGGACAAGGCCATTGGGATGCGCGACCGAATAGACAATCGCGTCCAGCTCGCCCGCGCAAAAGGCGCGGTTCTGCGCCGCCGGCGAATAGTCGCGGACATCCGCGAAATCGCTGCGCGCCAGCCCCAGCGCCGCCATGACGCGGTCCATCTGGGCGCTTTGCCGCGACCCGGGATTGCCGATCCCGATGCGCTTTCCCCGCAGATCCGCCAGGCGATGGATGCCCGCCCCCTGGTGGACGACGAGCGTGAAGATGTCGGCATGCCCGGCGAACAGGACGCGCAGATCGGCAACCGGCCCCCGCGAGGCGAACAGCCCCTCTCCGGCCACGGCATCGGCGAGGTCGTCCGACAGCACGATGCCGACATCGATGCCGCCGCTGAGCAGCGATTCGATGTTGCTGGCGGATTCTTCCGAGGGCTTCTCGGCACAGCGCAGACCGTGGCGGGGGGTGTCAAGGTTGAACAGCCGGCAGATCGACCCGCCGAGCGGATAATCGACATCGCCCGGACTGGCCGTACCAACCATCACGTCCGGCCGGCGGATCACCTGTGCGCATCCCAGCAGGGTGACAGCGACAGAGGCGAGGCAAAGTGCTGCAATCGCCGACCGCAGGCGGGCGCGGGCTTCCGATGTCTTTCCAGGGTTGCGACTAAGGTCCGGGCACATACTCGACAGTCTCCCCCTTATATTCGATCAGAGCCCTGACCCAGCGCTGGTCGCCATCATAGAACACCCGCCCGGCATAATATGGGGTGATCAGATGATACTGGCTGGCCTGACCTGCCGCCTGCTGCTGCATCCCAGGCTGCGTATCGCCCAGCAGTTTTGAGAACAGGCCGATCTCACCGCCATGCTGGACATCGATCAGTCTGGTCTCGCGCACGACCCGGATGTCCCACAGCGAATTCGAGGTCATGAGGTGCCCATCCGCAAGATAAGGCCCGTCGCTGCCAACAATGCGGAAACCTTGCCCGGTGGCATGGCCGGAAACCTCCAGCAGCGCACCGTCCTGCTCGGTCGTGCTTTCCACCGATTCGAGGCGGCCGCCGCGCCACACCTCCCGGGCAAGATGTTTCAATCGGAAAACCGTGAAGAACAGAACCTTGACGGTAATGTCGATGCGTGTGCTGACCGTAACGCGATCCGCTTCCATCCGGAACGTGACGTGGTGCGCGCCGACAGGCGACCCCTGCCACAAGGCGATGAAGCGGATGTCGCGTGGAGCAGGCACACTGGCATGGGAGGGCGATCCGAACAGCGGCAGAGCCGCGGTGGCGGTGGCGGCACCGGCAACGAGCAGTCGCCGGCGGCTGATACCCGGAGCATCCGCCGTCTCACCTGAAACGCATACCGGGCCGGGGCTTGGTTGCATGGGCGCCAAAGCCTGACTGGTGTGAGTATCCTTCTGCGCCAGCCGCAAGCCGCCCGGTGGCGCGGAACAATATGGCTATATTCGCCCTAACAGCAGCAGCACGAGGACGATAAGCAGGGCGATGCCCAGCCCGCCGCTCGGATAATACCCCCAGCTTCGGCTGTGCGACCATGTCGGCAAGGCACCGAGCAGCATAAGCAGCAAAATGATGATGATGATACTGCCGAGACTCATGATTTTCTCCTAATCACCAATGCGGGTCGCAGGGTGTCGCAGGCGGGGAGTCACAGGGGGGGAGCAGCGGCCGGCCTGTCGCCGCCCGCTGTCGTGCAACCCCTGCTCATCAGCGAAGGACGAGGTTGTTCCTGACGCTGCTGACGCCGGAAACGCCGCGGGCGATTTCGCCGGCTCTGGCCTTGATCTGCGCCGAATCAACGAAGCCGCTCAACTGAACGACATTCTGCATCGTCTCGACGCTGATCTCCTTCATGCCCAGCTCGTTGATGATCGCCGCCTTCACCTTGGTCGTGATCGCCGCATCATCGATATACTCGCCAGGTGTCTCCCGCCCGGAAATCGGCGCGCACGCGGCCACGGAAAAGGCCAGTACGAACGCCACCATGGCGCATCGCAGAAAATGTTTGTTTCGCATCTTGGATATCCACCCTCTTCTCTCGGCAGCCTTGAATTCCCAGGACCGTTTTAACGGATGCGCCGGCTGCAACGCGAACTCCGGCTGAAATCAGCAAATACGATCCAAATAGATGGGGGTCCGCTAACTAAGCGGATAACTGCCTTATAATAACATATTGATCTTATTGATTTAATGAATTTAATTTTCTTTAAGAATCATGGGGTTGATGTTTTGAAAAACAAAACCAAACACAAGTTAATGCTGTCATGGCACCAGCCACATAAAATACTGCCCTTTTTCAGCTGGCACCTGCCAAAGCGCGGGTGCCCATCGGCAGGCTGAAGATCGCGCGGATCGGCGGCCTTGAGGCCGCCAGCCGGCAGCGCTCTGGACATTCTCAAGGCACGCTACGCGCGAGGAGAAATCGACCGCGAGGATTATCTGCAGCGCAAGGCGGATTTGTTCTGACCGCTCCGTGACGGCATGCGACGACCCGTGGCCCGGGCAGTTTCGCCTGGGTCGCGGGTCTGCCGGGTTCCCGGTATCACCGTGGCCAGACCGGGTGATGATCGTCGATCACCAGCTCATGGCTGTGCCGCAGCGGCCCGTGCCGGTGCGGGTGGCTGTGCGGCTCCGGCCCTTCCCAGCCTTCATGCTCATGCTGGTGGTGGGGATCATGGATATGCGCATGATTGTGCGCCTGCTCGGGATGCTCATGCGGCAGCACGCCGGGATCGCCCGCCGGCCAGACCAGCGCGGCGATCATTGTTCCCACCGCCGCGATCGCTGCCAGACTATAGAAAGCGG
>NZ_MPOB01000020.1 GCF_002148795.1 Oceanibaculum nanhaiense
GGCCTGCGCTTCGCGATCCGCGAAGGTGGGCGCACCGTCGGCGCCGGCGTCGTCGCCAAAGTAGTCGAGTAATCGGGGTCCGGGCGTCAAACTTCCTGCAAACTCAACAGTTTGCAGGAAGTGTTTGACGCGCGCCCCGGTTCGGACCAATATTTGCGCCCTTTGACATAGGGCGTTGACAGGTTCCGAACCGGTGCTACTGGGCTTCCGGCCCGGTCTTTGCCGTCCCGAAAGGGAGGGTGATGTGCCTAGGAGTGTAGCTCAATTGGTAGAGCACCGGTCTCCAAAACCGGGGGTTGGGGGTTCGAGCCCCTCCACTCCTGCCAGCATTCTGGCGGGTCATCGTCTGGATCGGGTTCGAAGCGCCGGGCACATTGTGGGTGCGGCGTAGTTTGTTTTTACGTTAACGAGAGCGGTTTTGCATGGCAAAGACCTCTCCCGCACAATTCGTGCGGCAGGTGCGTCAGGAAATGGCCAAGGTTACCTGGCCGACCCGGAAGGAAACGGCAGTTACGACAGTCACCGTGCTGGTGATGGTGTTCGTGGCGGCGATTTTCTTTTTCCTGGTCGATCAGGTGCTGGCATTCGGCGTGCGACAGATTCTCGGGCTGGGGGGCTGACCATCGTGGCCAAGCAGTGGTACGTCGTGCACGCTCATTCCGGCTTCGAGAAGAAGGTGGCGCAGTCGATCAAGGAACAGGCCCTGCGCAAGGGGCTTGATCACCTGATGGGCGATGTGCTCGTCCCGACCGAGGAAGTGGTCGAGATGCGCCGTGGCCAGAAGGTGAACGCCGAGCGCAAGTTCCTGCCGGGTTATCTCCTGGTGAACATGGACCTGACCGACGAAACCTGGCATCTCGTGCGCAACACGCCGAAGGTTTCCGGTTTCCTGGGCGGCCGCGGCAAGCCGATGCCGATCACCGAGGCCGAAGCCAACCGGATTCTGCGCCAGGTCGAGGAGGGCGTGGAACGCCCCCGGCCCTCGATCACCTTCGAGGTGGGCGAGCAGGTGCGGGTTTCCGACGGTCCCTTCACCTCCTTCAACGGCTTTGTCGAAGAGGTTGACGAGGAGCGCGCGCGTCTCAAGGTCGCGGTGTCGATCTTCGGGCGCTCGACGCCGGTCGATCTGGAATACGCCCAGGTCGAAAAGGTTTGATGATTTTTTCCGCACCGCGCTCCGGCGCGGCGCGTTTCGCGCGTGGAAGGGCCGCCATGCCCGCACCACGCTCCTTCCCGATAAGGAGGTTAGACAGTGGCAAAGAAGATCGTCGGCTATATCAAGCTGGAAATTCCGGCTGGTAAAGCCAACCCGTCGCCGCCCGTGGGCCCGGCCCTCGGCCAGCGCGGTCTGAACATCATGGAATTCTGCAAGGCCTTCAATGCGGCGACGCAGAGCGTGGATCCGGGCACCCCGACGCCGGTGGTGATCACGGCCTATGCCGACCGGACTTTCAGCTTCGTCACCAAGACGCCGCCGGCCAGCTTCTTCATCAAGCAGGCCGCCAAGCTGCCGAAGGGCTCGCCGACTCCGGGCAAGGGCACGGTCGGCACGGTCTCGATGGACCAGCTGCGCGAGATCGCGGAAAAGAAGATGCCCGATCTGAATGCGAACGACGTCGACGCCGCCTGCCGCATGCTTGTCGGTTCGGCGCGCTCCATGGGCATTCAGGTGACGGAGTAAGACGATGGCAAAGCAGGCAAAGCGTATGGCTGCGGCCTATGAGGGCGTCGATCGCCTGAAGGCCTATGATGCCGCCGAGGCGGTGAAGCTGATCAAGGGGTCCAGCACGGCGAAGTTCGACGAGACCGTCGAAGTCGCGATGAATCTGGGCGTCGATCCGCGCCACGCCGACCAGATGGTCCGTGGCATGATCTCGCTGCCGAACGGTACCGGCAAGAGCGTTCGCGTCGCGGTGTTCGCCAAGGGCGACAAGGCCGAAGAGGCGAGGGCCGCCGGCGCCGACATCGTCGGTGACGACGATCTGGCCGAGAAGGTGCAGGCCGGCGAGATGAATTTCGACCGCGTGATCGCCACGCCGGACATGATGGTGGTGGTTGGCAAGCTCGGCCGCGTTCTCGGCCCGCGCGGCCTGATGCCGAACCCGAAGCTGGGCACGGTCACGCCGAATGTCGGCGAGGCGGTGAAGGCGGCAAAGGGCGGCCAGGTGGAGTTCCGCGTCGAGAAGGCGGGCATCATCCATGCCGGCATCGGCAAGGTCAGCTTCTCCGAGGAGGCGCTGCTCGAAAATCTGAAGGCATTCGTCGGCGCGGTCAGCCGGGCCAAGCCGGCAGGCGCCAAGGGCACCTACATCAAGAAGATCTCGCTCAGCTCCACCATGGGGCCGGGCCTGAAGCTGGATGTCGGTACCGTCTCGGCGTAAGCCGGACGGCGCAATCTGTTTCCGTCCGGCTTCGGCCGGACGGTAAAAGGCGGCGGGTTCGCCCGTCGCCAACCTGTCCGAGACTGCAGGCGCCGACCGGGACACCGGAAGGCTTAATGCCGTCCTGCATAGATGGGGGGAGAGACCGTTTTCGAACGGCTTGAACTTCAGGACAGACAAGCCGGGTCCGGTTTCGTCCGGGCCCAGAGTGAACCATCCGCCAACACCCGCACCCCCGGGGGCGTGTCGCGGCGGATCAGAGCGGAGACGACCGTTGAACCGTACCGAAAAGGAAGTGCTGGTCGGCGAGTTGAACCGTACCTTGAGCGAAACCGCCATCGTCGTGGTGACCCGTCAGTCGGGCCTCACCGTCGCCGAAGTGTCGGACCTTCGCGCCAAGATGCGGACAGCCGGCGCGCGCTACAAGGTCACGAAGAACCGGTTGGCACGTCTCGCCCTGAAGGGCACGCAATATGAGCAGCTCGATGCGCTGTTCACCGGACCGACGGCGATTAGCACGGCGGCGGACCCGGTGGCAGTGGCGAAGGTGGCTGTCGATTTCGCCAAGGCGAACGACAAGCTGACCATCGTGGGCGGCGCGTTCGGGGACCAGATGCTGGATGTCGATAGCATCAAGAATCTGGCCACCCTGCCGTCGCTGGACGAGCTGCGCGGCAAGATCGTCGGCCTGCTGCAGGCCCCGGCGACCAAGCTGGCTGGCGTCATCCAGGCGCCCGCGGCACAGCTTGCCCGCGTGCTCAATGCTAAGGCCCAACAGGGTTAAGACGGTGCGAACCGTCCCGTTTACAACGATTACTGAAGTTCAAGCTTAGGAGAATACTGATATGGCCGATCTGCAGAAGCTGGCTGAAGACCTGTCCAGCCTGACCGTCATCGAGGCCGCCGAGCTGGCCAAGATGCTGGAAGAGAAGTGGGGCGTTTCCGCCGCGGCGCCGGTTGCCGTGGCTGCCGCTGCTGGTGCCGCTGGCGGCGCCGCCGAGGTTGCCGAAGAGAAGACCGACTTCGACGTCATCCTGGCCAGCGCCGGTGACAAGAAGATCAACGTGATCAAGGAAGTTCGCGCGATCACCGGTCTGGGCCTCAAGGAAGCCAAGGATCTCGTCGAGGCCGCGCCGAAGACCGTCAAGGAAGGCGCGAACAAGGAAGAGGCCGACAAGATCAAGAAGCAGCTCGAAGAGGCGGGTGCCACTGTCGAGATTAAGTAAATTGCCGACTTCGTCGGTTATTGCGGTCGTCCGGCGGCGGGTTCTTCCCGCCGCCGGTGCGGCTGTTTTTGCGTTTTCGGCGGCACAGGCCGTTTTCCTGGACGTTTCCCTTTAGGGGGCAGGAAAACGGCGTGTGTCGTCGGTTGGACTCCGGGTTTCCCGGCCGGTCCGGCAGACGAGGCAGATAGGGACGCCATGCCGCACTCCGTGTAGCAGGCGTCGCGGCGATTACCGGTAGAGCCGGTTTTCGCTTGGTTGCAACCATTTCGCTCAGAGGGGCAACAATGGCTCTTTCCTTTACCGGTCGTAAGCGAATCCGTAAATCCTTCGGCCGTATCCCGGAAGTGGCGCCCATGCCCAACCTCATCGAGGTGCAGAAGGCGTCGTACGATGCCTTCCTGCAGATGGACGCGAAGCCGGAGACGCGCCCCACCGCCGGGCTGCAGGAAGTGTTCAAGTCGGTTTTCCCGATCAAGGACTTCTCCGAGCGCTCCATGCTCGAATTCGTGAAGTACGAGTTCGAGGAACCGAAATACGATACCGAGGAATGCCAGCAGCGCGGCATCACCTACGCGGCGCCGCTGAAGGTCACGCTGCGCCTGGTGGTGTGGGATATCGACGAGGATACCGGCGCCAAGTCGATCCGCGATATCAAGGAGCAGGACGTGTACATGGGCGATATGCCGCTCATGACCGCGAACGGCACCTTCATCGTGAATGGCACCGAGCGCGTCATTGTCTCGCAGATGCATCGTTCGCCGGGCGTGTTCTTCGACCATGACAAGGGCAAGACGCACTCCTCTGGCAAGTATCTGTTCGCCGCGCGCGTCATCCCCTATCGCGGGTCCTGGCTGGATTTCGAATTCGATGCCAAGGATCTGGTCTATGTGCGCATCGACCGCCGCCGCAAGCTGCCCGCCACGACCCTGCTGTTCGCGCTGATCGGCAATGAAGGTGAGGAGTATGTGAAGCAGTGCGAGGCTGATGGCGTCGATGTCGACCGCAGCCGCGTCACCGGGATGAGCAAGGAGGAGGTTCTCTCCGCCTTCTACAGCACCATCACCTACAGCCAGGCCGGCAAGGGCTGGAAGACCGCGTTCCGCCCCGAGGCGATGCGCGGCGTGAAGCTGATCGATGATCTGATCGACGCCGCGTCCGGCAAGGTGATGGCCGAGGCCGGCACCAAGATGACCCCGCGCCTGGGCCGCAAGCTGCAGGAAGACGGGCTGGACGAGGTGTTCGTCACCGCCGAGGCGATGGTCGGCCGGTTCGTCGCCGCCGACCTCATCAACGAGGAGACCGGCGAGGTCTATATCGAGGCCGGCGACGAGCTGACGACCGAACTGATCGACGGGCTGGTCGAAGCCAAGATCACCGAGATTCCGGTGCTCGACATCGACCATGTGACGGTCGGCGCCTATATGCGCAACACGCTGGCGGCCGACAAGAACAACACCCGCGAAGACGCGCTGATCGACATCTACCGCGTGATGCGCCCGGGCGAGCCGCCGACGCTGGAGACCGCCGAGGCGCTGTTCCACGGGCTGTTCTTCGATTCCGAGCGCTATGATCTGTCCGCGGTTGGCCGGGTGAAGATGAATGCCCGCCTCGACCAGAAGACCGAGGATCAGCTGCGTGTGCTGCGCAAGGAGGACATCCTTGCCATCCTGAAGACGCTTGTCGATCTGAAGGACGGCCGCGGCGAGATCGACGATATCGATCATCTCGGCAACCGCCGTGTGCGTTCGGTCGGCGAGCTGATGGAGAATCAGTACCGTATCGGCCTGCTGCGCATGGAGCGCGCGATCCGCGAGCGCATGAGCTCGGTCGAGATCGACACCGTCATGCCGCACGATCTGATCAACGCCAAGCCGGCGGCGGCGGCGGTGCGGGAGTTCTTTGGCTCCTCGCAGCTCTCGCAGTTCATGGACCAGACCAACCCGCTGTCGGAGATCACCCATAAGCGCCGCCTGTCGGCGCTTGGGCCGGGCGGTCTGACCCGCGAGCGTGCCGGCTTCGAGGTGCGCGACGTGCATCCGACGCATTACGGCCGGATCTGCCCGATCGAGACGCCGGAAGGCCCGAATATCGGCCTGATCAACAGCCTGGCGACCTACGCAAGGGTGAATCAGTACGGCTTCATCGAGGCGCCCTATCGCAAGGTGAAGGACGGCGTCGTCACCGACGAAGTCGTCTACATGTCGGCGATGGAGGAGGGCAAGTACACGGTCGCCCAGGCCAATGCCGAGCTGGACGAGAATGGCCGCTTCGTGTCCGACCTGGTGTCGGTGCGCCGGGCCAGCGACTTCACGCTGGGCCGCCCGGAAGATATCGACCTTATGGACGTGTCGCCGAAGCAGCTCGTCTCGGTCGCGGCCGCGCTCATCCCGTTCCTGGAGAACGATGACGCGAACCGCGCGCTGATGGGCTCCAACATGCAGCGTCAGGCCGTGCCGCTGCTGCGTGCCGAGGCGCCGCTGGTCGGCACCGGCATGGAAGGCATCGTGGCGCGCGATTCCGGCGTTGCCATTGGCGCGCGCCGTGCCGGCATCATCGATCAGGTGGACGCCACCCGCATCGTGATCCGGGCGACCGAGGAAACCTCGGCCGCGGCGTCGGGCGTCGATATCTACAATCTGCTGAAGTTCCAGCGCTCCAACCAGAACACCTGCATCACCCAGCGGCCGCTGGTCAGCAAGGGCGATGTGGTGAAGAAGGGCGATATCATCGCCGACGGCCCCTCGACCGAACTGGGCGAGCTGGCGCTGGGCCGCAATGTGCTCGTCGCCTTCATGCCCTGGAACGGCTACAATTTCGAGGATTCGATCCTGATCTCCGAGCGCATCGCGCGCGATGACGTCTTCACCTCGATCCATATCGAGGAATTCGAGGTCATGGCCCGCGATACCAAGCTGGGCCAGGAGGAAATCAGCCGCGACATCCCGAATGTCGGCGAAGAAGCGCTGAAGAATCTCGACGAGGCGGGCATCGTCTATATCGGTGCCGAGGTGAATGCCGGCGACATTCTGGTGGGCAAGGTGACGCCGAAGGGCGAATCGCCGATGACCCCGGAAGAGAAGCTGCTGCGCGCGATCTTCGGCGAGAAGGCCTCCGACGTGCGCGACACCTCGCTGCGTGTGCCGCCGGGGGTGACCGGCACCATCGTCGAGGTGCGGGTGTTCTCGCGCCGCGGCGTGGACAAGGACGAGCGTGCGCTCGCCATCGAACGGGCCGAGATCGAGCACCTGGCCAAGGACCGCGACGACGAACGCGCGATCCTGGAGCGCAGCTTCAACACGCGCCTGAAGGAAATGCTGCTCGGCAAGAAGGCGAGCGGCGGTCCGAAGGGCATGAAGGCCGGTGTCACGCTGACCGAAGAAATCCTGGCTGGCTATACGCCGGGCCAGTGGCGGCAGATCACCGTCGACGACGCCGCCATCATGGATGACGTCGAGGCGATGAAGACCCAGTTCGACGATGCGGTCGGCGTCCTGCAGGCGCGTTTCGAGAACAAGGTCGAAAAGCTGCAGCGCGGCGACGAACTGCCGCCGGGCGTGATGAAGATGGTCAAGGTGTTCATCGCGGTGAAGCGCAAGCTGCAGCCGGGTGACAAGATGGCCGGCCGTCACGGCAACAAGGGCGTCATCTCCAAGATCGTCCCGATCGAGGACATGCCCTATGACGAGAACGGCACGTCGGTCGATATCGTGCTGAACCCGCTGGGTGTGCCGTCGCGCATGAATGTCGGGCAGATTCTGGAAACCCATCTGGGTTGGGCCTCGAACGGTATCGGTCGTCAGATTGGCCAGATGGTCGATGGTTATCGCGAAGCGGCCCGTGCCAATGGCGAGACCAAGAAGCACGCGGTTGCAATCCGCGAGAAGCTTGCCGACATCTATAATAAGGAAGAGTACGCCGCGATCGCCGAACTTGACGACGATCAGGTGCTGGAGATGGCCGGCAATCTGCGCAACGGCGTGCCCGTTGCGACGCCGGTCTTCGATGGCGCCCGTGAGGACGACATCGTGGCCATGCTGGAACGCGCCGGTCTCGACCGGTCTGGCCAGGTGGTGCTGCGCGACGGCCGTACGGGCGAGGAATTCGACCGCAAGGTGACTGTCGGCTTCATCTACATGCTGAAGCTGCATCATCTGGTGGACGACAAGATCCACGCCCGCTCCATCGGCCCGTACAGCCTGGTCACCCAGCAGCCGCTGGGCGGCAAGGCACAGTTCGGCGGTCAGCGCTTCGGCGAAATGGAGGTCTGGGCGCTGGAAGCCTATGGTGCCGCCTACACGCTGCAGGAGATGCTGACTGTGAAGTCGGATGACGTCGCCGGTCGTACCAAGGTCTATGAAGCGATCGTCAAGGGTGACGATAATTTCGAGGCGGGCATTCCGGAATCCTTCAACGTGTTGGTGAAGGAACTGAAGAGCCTGGGTCTCAACGTCGAACTGCAGCAGAAGCGCGCTTAAGCGCGCTTCTGCCTGTCTTTACCGCCACCCAGCTGGGAGAGCGTGCAATGAACGAGCTCATGAAGATTTTCGGCCAGGACACTGGCCCGCAGAGCTTTGACGAGATCCGCATCTCGATCGCCAGCCCGGAGCAGATCCGCTCCTGGTCCTTCGGCGAGATCAAGAAGCCGGAGACGATCAACTACCGTACCTTCAAGCCGGAACGCGACGGCCTGTTCTGCGCGCGCATCTTCGGCCCGGTGAAGGATTACGAGTGCTTGTGCGGCAAGTACAAGCGCATGAAGTACAAGGGCATCACCTGCGAGAAATGTGGCGTCGAGGTCACCCTGTCGCGGGTGCGGCGCGAGCGCATGGGCCATATCGAGCTGGCCTCGCCGGTCGCCCATATCTGGTTCCTGAAGTCGCTGCCCAGCCGCATCGGCCTGATGATGGACATGACGCTCAAGGATCTTGAGCGCGTGCTGTATTTCGAGAATTACGTCGTCATCGAGCCGGGCCTGACTCCGCTGAAGCTGCACCAGCTGCTCAGCGAGGAAGATTACTTCAAGTACCAGGACGAGTTCGGCGAGGAGGCCTTCGAGGCTTCCATCGGCGCCGAGGCGATCAAGGCGATCCTGTCCAAGATCGACCTGGAGGAAGAGCGCACCCGCATGCGCGTGGAGCTGAAGGAGACCACCTCCGAGGCGAAGCGCAAGAAGCTGGTGAAGCGGCTGAAGCTGGTCGATGCCTTCATGGCGTCGAACACCCGCCCCGACTTCATGATCATGGACGTTATCCCGGTCATTCCGCCGGAGCTGCGCCCGCTGGTCCCGCTGGATGGCGGCCGTTTCGCGACCTCCGACCTGAACGACCTGTATCGCCGCGTCATCAACCGTAACAACCGCCTGAAGCGGCTGATCGAGTTGCGTGCGCCGGACATCATCGTGCGTAACGAGAAGCGCATGCTGCAGGAGGCGGTTGACGCGCTGTTCGACAATGGCCGCCGTGGCCGCGTCATCACCGGCACCAACAAGCGCCCGCTGAAGTCGATGAGCGACATGCTTAAGGGCAAGCAGGGCCGGTTCCGCCAGAACCTGCTCGGCAAGCGCGTCGATTACTCGGGCCGTTCGGTCATCGTGGTCGGCCCGGAGCTGAAGCTGCACCAGTGCGGCCTGCCGAAGAAGATGGCGCTGGAGCTGTTCAAGCCCTTCATCTATTCGAAGCTGGAGCTGTATGGCCTGGCCTCGACGCTGAAGGCCGCCAAGCGCATGGTGGAAAAGGAGCGGCCGGAAGTCTGGGACATCCTCGAAGAGGTGATCCGCGAGCATCCGGTGATGCTGAACCGCGCGCCGACGCTGCATCGACTGGGCATCCAGGCTTTCGAGCCGGTGCTGATCGAGGGCAAGGCGATCCAGCTGCATCCGCTGGTCTGCACCGCCTTCAACGCCGACTTCGACGGTGACCAGATGGCGGTCCATGTGCCGCTCTCGCTGGAGGCGCAGCTTGAGGCCCGCGTGCTGATGATGAGCACGAACAACATCCTCTCGCCGGCCAACGGCAAGCCGATCATCGTGCCCAGCCAGGACATCATCCTGGGCCTGTACTACATCACGCTGGAACGTGCCGGCGTGAAGGGCGAAGGCATGGTGTTCTCCAACATCGGCGAGATCGAGCATGCGCTGGCCACCAATTCGGTGAACCTGCAGGCCAAGGTCAGGGCGCGGCTGGAGACGGTCGATGCCGAAGGCACGCCTGTCACCAAGCTGGTCGAGACCACGCCCGGCCGCATGCTGCTGGCGCAGATCCTGCCGAAGCACAAGAATGTGCCGTTCGAGCTGGTCAACCGCCTGCTGACGAAGAAGGAAATCTCCAACGTCATCGACATCGTCTACCGCCATTGCGGTCAGAAGGAGACGGTGATCTTCGCCGACCGGCTGATGACGCTGGGCTTCGGCCAGGCCTGCCGCGCCGGCATTTCCTTCGGCAAGGACGATCTGATCATCCCGGAAGCCAAGGTGAAGCTGATCGAAGAGGCCCAGGCGAAGGTCAAGGAGTTCGAGCAGCAGTACATGGACGGCCTGATCACCCAGGGCGAGAAGTACAACAAGGTGATCGACGTCTGGTCGGGCTGCACCGACAAGGTCGCCGACGAGATGATGAAGAAGATGTCGACCGCCGCGGCGGACGGCTACGTCAACTCGGTGTGGATGATGGCGCATTCCGGTGCGCGTGGCTCCGCCGCCCAGATCAAGCAGCTGGCCGGCATGCGCGGCCTGATGGCCAAGCCGTCGGGCGAGATCATCGAGACGCCGATCATCTCCAACTTCAAGGAAGGCCTGACCGTGCTGGAGTATTTCAACTCCACCCACGGTGCCCGTAAGGGCCTGGCCGACACCGCCCTGAAGACCGCGAACTCCGGCTACCTGACCCGTCGCCTGGTCGATGTGGCGCAGGATTGCATCGTCATCGAGGAGGATTGCGGCACCGAGAACGGCATCACGCTGCGCGCGGTCGTCGATGGCGGCGAGGTTATCTCGCCGCTGGCCGAACGCGTGCTGGGCCGCACCGCACTGGAGGATATCGTCCACCCGCTGACCGGCGACATGCTGGTGAAGCAGGGCGAGATCATCACCGAGGCGGAGGTCGATCTGATCGACCAGGCCGGTATCGACCAGGTCCGTATCCGCTCGCCGCTGACCTGCGAGACGCGGATCGGCATCTGCGGCAAGTGCTATGGCCGCGATCTGGCGCGCGGCACCTCGGTCAATATCGGTGAGGCTGTCGGCGTCATCGCCGCGCAGTCCATCGGCGAGCCGGGCACGCAGCTGACCATGCGTACCTTCCACATCGGCGGTGCCGCCCAGCGTGGCGCCGAACAGTCGAGCGTGGAAGCGACCATCGACGGTACCGTGAAGATTTCCAACCGCAATGTGGTGGTGAACTCCGACGGTATCCCCGTGGTCATGGCCCGCAATACCGAGGTCGTGCTGTTTGACGACCAGAACCGTGAAAAGGCCCGCCATCGCGTGCCTTACGGCGCCAAGCTGCTGGCCGATGAGGGTGTTACCGTCACGCGCGGCCAGCGGATGGCGGAGTGGGATCCCTACACCCTTCCGATCATCACGGAAAAGGAAGGCATCGCCAATTACGTCGATCTGATCGAGGGCCTCTCCATGCGTGAGGTCACCGACGAGGCGACGGGCATCTCCTCGAAGGTCGTGGTTGACTGGAAGCAGCAGTCGCGCGGCAACGACCTGAAGCCGCGCATCACGTTGCGCGACGCCAAGGGCGAGGTGGTGCAGCTGGCCAACGGTCTGGAGGCCCGCTACTTCATGGCCGTGGATGCGATCCTGTCGGTCGAGAACGGTTCCAAGGTCCGCCCTGGCGACGTGCTTGCCCGTATCCCGCGCGAAAGCTCGAAGACTCGTGACATCACCGGTGGTCTGCCGCGTGTGGCCGAGCTGTTCGAGGCCCGGCGCCCGAAGGATTTCGCCATCATCAGCGAGATCGACGGCCGGGTCGAGTTCGGCAAGGACTACAAGAACAAGCGCCGCATTGTGGTGGTTCCGGCCGAGGAGGGCGAACAGCCCCGCGAGTACCTGATCCCGAAGGGCAAGCATATCTCCGTGCATGAAGGCGACTTCGTGCAGCGCGGCGATCTGCTGATGGACGGTAATCCGGTGCCGCACGACATCCTGTCGATCATGGGCGTGGAGGCTCTGGCCGCCTATCTCGTGAACGAGATCCAGGAGGTCTATCGACTGCAGGGCGTGAAGATCAACGACAAGCATATCGAGGTGATCTCGCGCCAGATGCTGCAGAAGGTCGAGGTGCAGGAGCCGGGCGACACCACGCTGCTGGTCGGCGAGCTGCTCGACCGCAGCGAATTCGAGATCGAGAACGAGAAGGCGATTGCCGAGGATGGCCGTCCGGCCGTGGCAACGCCGGTTCTGCAGGGCATCACCAAGGCCTCGCTGCAGACCAAGTCGTTCATCTCGGCTGCCTCGTTCCAGGAGACCACCCGCGTGCTGACCGATGCCGCTGTGAACGGCAAGATCGACACGCTGGATGGTCTGAAGGAGAACGTCATCGTTGGCCGCCTGATTCCGGCCGGCACCGGCGCCTTCATGACCCGCATCCGCCGGATCGCCGCCGACCGCGACCGCGATGCGATGGGCAGCGATGCCAAGGAGACCCCGCTGGTCCCCGCCGGCGATGCTCCCGACGCGTCGGTTGCGTGACAAGGTTGCCGGCCGTGATTGCCTGTACAGGCAGCCGGATCGGCTAACGAGATGAAACCCGGCCCCGCGGTGCGATACGAATCTTTCGTATTCCGTACCGCGGGGTTCGGTTTTCTTACGGATATGGCAAAACGTGAATCAATACGCGGTTTTGCTTGACGCTGGGTGGGGGCTTGAATAGTATCCGCCCACCTTAGCGGGGGCTGGCGGTAGGCTTCACGGTCTAAACGCAGTCCGCTCCGGTTCAAGGATACGGTGTCGCGGCTTTGTCGTGGCGTCAGTCCTAGACCGGGTACGGAAGATATTTTGGTTCGACACAGTATCCAAGCCACCGGGCGGAACGAAGGTTCCGAAAGGTGACGTTTCGCCTTTTGGGCGATGGTTACGGTTTTTGTTACTAGGGTCGCAGGGAAACGACTGTATGCCGACGATCAACCAGCTCATCCGCAAGCCGCGCGAGCAGCAGCTTGCGCGAAATAAAGTGCCGGCCCTTGAGGCCTGCCCGCAGAAGCGCGGCGTTTGTACGCGCGTCTACACCACCACCCCGAAGAAGCCGAACTCGGCGCTTCGTAAGGTGGCGCGCGTTCGTCTCACCAACGGGTTTGAAGTGACAAGCTACATCCCGGGTGAGGGCCACAATCTGCAGGAACATTCCGTGGTGATGATCCGCGGCGGCCGTGTGAAGGATCTTCCCGGCGTCCGCTATCACATCATCCGCGGCACGCTGGATACCCAGGGCGTGAAAGATCGTCGCCAGCGCCGTTCGAAGTACGGCGCGAAGCGGCCGAAGTAAGGAGCCTCATCCATGTCACGTCGCCATAGCGCAGAGAAGCGTGAGGTTCTCCCCGATCCCCGGTACGGCGATCAGGTGTTGACCAAGTTCATGAACAGCCTGATGTACGACGGCAAGAAGTCGGCCGCCGAAAAGATCATCTACGGCGCTTTCGAGCGTATCGAGAAGCGCAGCGGCCAGGACCCTCTCAAGGTGTTCCACGAGGCCCTGGACAATGTGAAGCCGGCCCTTGAGGTGCGCTCCCGCCGTGTTGGCGGTGCCACCTATCAGGTGCCCGTCGAGGTGCGCTTCGAGCGTGCCCAGGCGCTGGCGATCCGCTGGCTGATCGACAGCTCGCGCAAGCGGTCGGAGACGACGATGACCGATCGCCTTTCGTCGGAGCTGATGGATGCTGCCGGCAATCGCGGTGGCGCCGTGAAGAAGCGTGAAGACACGCATCGTATGGCGGAGGCGAATCGCGCCTTCTCCCATTACCGCTGGTAAGAAGACGGATCGGACCGGAGCCACACTATGCCCAGGACCACACCCCTCGATCGTTATCGCAATATCGGCATCATGGCGCACATTGATGCCGGCAAGACGACGACGACCGAGCGCGTTCTCTACTACACCGGCCGTTCCCACAAGATCGGCGAAGTCCATGATGGCGCTGCCACGATGGACTGGATGGAGCAGGAGCAGGAACGCGGCATCACCATCACGTCGGCTGCGACCACCTGTCAGTGGCGCGACCACCGTATCAACATCATCGATACGCCGGGCCACGTCGATTTCACCATCGAAGTCGAGCGTTCGCTGCGCGTCCTCGATGGTGCCGTGACGGTGTTCGACGGTGTGGCCGGTGTTGAGCCGCAGTCCGAGACCGTGTGGCGCCAGGCCGACAAGTACAAGGTTCCGCGCATCTGCTTCGTGAACAAGATGGACCGCACGGGTGCGGACTTCTATCGCTGCGTCGACATGATCGTCGACCGGCTGGGCGCGAAGCCGATGGTGCTGCAGCTGCCGATCGGGTCCGAGGCCGATTTCGTCGGTGTCGTCGATCTGGTCGAGATGCGCGCCATCCGCTGGAAGGATGAGTCGCTGGGTGCGGAATTTGTCTATGAAGACATTCCGGCCGACCTGAAGGACAAGGCGGCTGAATACCGCATGGCCCTGCTCGAGGCTGCCGTCGAAATGGACGACGCCGCGATGGAGGCCTATCTCGAAGGCAACGAGCCGGATGTCGCGACGCTGAAGAAGTGCATCCGCGCGGGTGGCATCGCCGGCAAGTTCGTCCCGGTCATCTGCGGTTCGGCCTTCAAGAACAAGGGCGTGCAGCCGCTGCTGGACGCGGTTGTCGATTTCCTGCCGGCCCCGACCGACGTCGAGAACATCCGCGGCGTGGATGTGGACGACCCGGAAAAGGAAATCATCCGCAAGACCGGCGATGACGAGCCGTTCTCGGCGCTGGCCTTCAAGATCATGACCGACCCGTTCGTCGGCTCGCTGACTTTCGTGCGCATCTATTCCGGCATTGTCGAAACCGGTACCTCGATCCTGAACTCGGTGAAGGGTGACAAGGAACGCGTCGGCCGCATGCTGCTGATGCACGCCAACAGCCGCGAAGACGTGAAGGAAGCGCGCGCCGGTGACATCGTCGCCATTGCCGCGCTGAAGGGCACGACCACGGGTGACACGCTGTGCGACCCGCTGAAGCCGGTGATCCTGGAGCGTATGGAATTCCCCGAGCCTGTGATCGAGGTCGCGGTTGAGCCGAAGACCAAGACCGACCAGGAGAAGATGGGCCTGGCGCTGAACCGTCTGGCGCAGGAGGATCCGTCCTTCCGCGTGTCGACCGACAATGAGAGCGGTCAGACGGTCATCAAGGGCATGGGCGAACTGCATCTCGAGATCATCGTCGATCGCATGCGCCGTGAGTTCAAGGTGGAGGCCAATGTCGGCGCTCCGCAGGTGGCTTACCGCGAGACGATCAGCAAGGTCGCCGAGGTTGACTACGTTCATAAGAAGCAGTCGGGCGGTTCTGGTCAGTTCGCTAAGATCAGCCTGCGCTTCGAGCCGCAGCAGCCGGGCGAAGGCTTCCTGTTCCACAACGCCATCGTTGGCGGTTCGGTGCCCAAGGAATATGTCCCGGGCGTCGAAAAGGGCCTGAATTCTTCCCGCGACTCGGGCGTCATCGCCGGCTTCCCGGTGATCGACTTCAAGGTCACGCTGGTCGACGGCGCCTACCATGACGTTGACTCCAGCGTTCTGGCCTTCGAAATCGCCGCGCGCGCTGCCTTCAAGGAAGGCATCGCCAAGGCCGGCCCGAAGCTGCTGGAGCCGATCATGCGGGTCGAGGTGGTGACGCCGGAAGATTATATGGGCGACATCATCGGCGACCTGAACAGCCGCCGCGGCCAGGTTACCGGCATGGATCAGCGCGGTAATGCCCGCGTCGTCAATGCCATGGTGCCGCTGGCCAATATGTTCGGCTATGTGAACAACCTGCGCTCGATGAGCCAGGGCCGTGCACAGTACTCCATGTTCTTCGATCACTACGAGGCGGTGCCGCAGGCAGTCGCCGACGAAGTGAAAGCGAAGATGGCGTAAGCCGCCGTTAACCAGTCAGATACGCGATAAAAAGCGCTTTACGGAGACCACCACGATGGCTAAAGCGAAGTTTGAACGGAACAAGCCGCACTGCAACATTGGGACGATTGGCCATGTTGACCATGGC
>NZ_MPOB01000021.1 GCF_002148795.1 Oceanibaculum nanhaiense
GGCTCGACCACCATCACCGGCGGCGCCGGCCAGAACTATGTGGTGGCCGACGATGCCAGCCAGTACATCGTGCTGGGCGCGGATGACGATTATATCGATGGCGGCGCCGGCAACGATACGGTCGGCTCTGCCGATGGCAATGACACGCTGCTGGGCGGCGACGGCAATGACTCGGTGTTCGGCGGCGCGGGCAATGACAGCCTCGATGGCGGCACCGGCTACGATACGCTGGATCTGACCGGCGGCGGCGCGAACGTCGCGCAGGGCGGCCGCCAAGGCGACACTGTGCTGGGCGGCGATGGCGGCGACGAATTGCGCGGCGGCAAGGGCCATGATTCCATCACCGGCGGGGCCGGCGACGATGTGATCTACAGCGGCCAGGGCAATGACACGCTGACCGGCGGGGCCGGTGCGGATCTGTTCGTCCTGAAGGACTTCGATGCGAATTTCGCCAGCGCCATCCTGACGCCGACGATCACCGACTTCCAGCAGGGCACCGACCGGCTGGCGGTGGAACATGTGACGCTGATGGAGTTGCAGGCGGCGATTGCCAATCAGGCGGTAACCGGGACTGGTGTGGTCATCGAGGTGGCCGGGGCGAGCCTCACCTTCCTCGGTATCAGTGCTCTCACCACCGCCGATATCGACGCCGCCTTCTACGCCTGACCGGTTGCCATGAACGCAGTTCAGGGCGGCGTTCTAAAACGCCGCCCTGGGCTCATCGGTTCGATTGTCGCCGCTGAGGACGGCTTTCTCCCGCTGCCAGCCGTACAGCCGGCTGGCACAGGCGGCGAGCAACAGGCCGATCAGCATGGTGGCCAGCGTGTGGGTCAGGTAATGCTGGCCGCGCGCCATCTGATAGAGCCCCATGGTCCAGCCGGCCGCCATGCCGGGGGCGTAAGCGAGCCAGCGCCGCCGGTCCGTCAGCAGGACCAGGCCGAACAGGCCGAAGCCGCCCGCCGCATGTCCGGCCGGCCAGCAGCGCAGCTGCGGCTCGAACGGCGCCAGCCCGTAGAGCCGGTCCCAGATCGTCACCCCCGTCCGGTTGCCGCCAAGCAGCAATTCCTGCACGGGACAGGAGACGCCGGTGAACTGCTTCAGCAGGTTGGCGGCCATCGGCGTCAGCGCCAGCACTAGAATCGCCAGGGCCATGCGGCTGTGCCGTTCGCTCCAGCCTTGCCGCCAGCCAGACCAGGCCAGCAACAGCACGGCGATCCCGCCGCCGATCCCCAGCAGGCGCCGGGCACCGGTATAGAGGATTGCATGCGCCAGCCCGCCTTCCTTGGGCATCAGCCAGTCATTCGTCACGCTGTCATGGAACAGTCCGGCCAGCGCCAGATCGAGCCGGTGCCAGGCCGGTACCGCGATCAGGATCAGCAGCAGGCCGAGCAGGACCGGTAGTTCCCAGCCAACAGTACCTGTCCGCCGCCAGCCAAGGGCGTGGCTCATCCTGGTCCCCCGGCCTGCTGGGCGATGAAGGTGTCTGGCAGGCGGCAATCGGCGAAGGCGTCGAGCACGGGCTTGTAGGCATCGGTCTCGATATCCAGCAGCCCCAGCATCGTATGGAAGATATTATCGTGGCTGAGCGGCCGGTCCCTGTCCCTGGCGAGGCACCCCTGCACAAGCCGGGCGCGGCGCTGGAAGCCGCCGGAGTTCCACCAGATCATCGGTACATGCTTCTGCACTTCGGGCGCGATGGCGTAGGGCAGGCCATGCAGGAACGCGCCGCCTTCGCCCAGCGATTCGCCATGATCGGAGACATAGAGCAGCGCGGTGTCGGCCTGCTCCGATGCCGCGTCCAGCACGCGGATCGCCTCGGCCAGCACATGATCGGTGTAGAGGATGCTGTTGTCGTAGCTGTTCGTAATCGCCTTGGTTTCGCACTCCTGGAACTGGCTGGTGTCGCAGGTCGGCGTGAAGCGCCGGAAGGCCTCCGTATAGCGCCGGTAATAGGCGGGGCCATGGCTGCCCATCTGGTGCAGCACCACCACCGTATCCCGTTCCATCGTTGCGGCGACCCGGCGCAGCCGCTCGACCAGAAGCATGTCCATGCAGCCTTCGGAGTCGCAGAAGGGTTCGTCAGCCGCGTCGCGGATGGCGAGGGTCTCGGTCGGCACCCGGGCACAGACGCCCTTGCAGCCGGAATTATTCTCCAGCCAGACGACATCGAGCCCGGCCTTCTGTACCAGGTCGAGCAGGTTCTCCGACGCCTTTGCCTTGCCGGGCGAATAGTCGGAACGGCCCAGCGGCGAGAAGATGCAGGGCACCGATTCCGCGGTCGAGGTGCCGCAGGAGGCAACCTCGGTGAAGCTGACGACCGGCAGCGTGGCCAGCTCCGGGTTGGTAGGGCGCGCATAGCCGTTCAGGGAGAAATTGGCGGCGCGGGCGGTTTCGCCCAGCACGAAGACGAACAGCATCGGCTTGCGGTCAGGCGTCTTCCAGCCGTCGCCCAGCGACACCAGCCGCGCGATCGGCGCGGGCGGGCCGGCAGGCGCCTTCCGGTCGGTGCCCAGCGCATAGACCGTTGCCGAATAGAGCGCGGTCACCGGATTCACCATGTGCCGGATCTGCCGGTTGTTGCGCGCCAGCGAGGCGTAATCCTGGAAAAAGAAGAGTGCGATCAGCCCGACCGCCGCGACGGAACCCGTCAGCGCGCCGATCCGCAGCAGCGCCTCGCGCTTCCAGCCGTGACGGGTGAGCGTCACCGACAGGATGAAGCCCGCCGGCAGGATACCGGTCAGCAGCATGTGCCAGACCAGAGACCAGGACAGCAGGTCGCCCGCTTCGCGCATGTCGGTCTCGACGATGTTGGCGATCATCGTCTTTTCGACCAGCACCCCATAGCTGTCCATGAAGAAAGAGGTGCCGGCGGCGATCAGCACGAGACCGGCCAGCACCGGTTTCAGCAGGCGCGGAAAGGCGACAAGCTGCAGCGGCAGGGCCAGCAGCACCAGGAAGAACACCCCCAGCGATCCGAGGAACAGCAGGTCGTGCGGCGCGCGGCCGCTCCAGACCTGCACGATCTCCTGCCATAGCCGGTGATTATGAACCGCCAGCAGGAAGACCGCGAACAGCAGGACCAGCGTCAGCGGATGCAGCGAGAGGCGAGGAAGCGTTGGCAGCTTCAGGGGTGATTTCGGGGGCATCGGTTATCCGTGCGTTGGGGCTGACACGTGGACAACCGATACGCCCCGAAGCTGACGGGAAGCTGAAGGTACCGAGGGGGAAGGCTCAGGCGATGTCCGTTCCCGATGGGGCGCGCTTGCGCCCGACGATCATCGCCCGCACCAGATTTTCGCGGTGGCGTAGGCTGGCCAGGGCGATGCCGGCCAGATGCACCGCGACCAGGACCAGGATCAGGTTGGCCAGGGTCTCATGAATTTCCTCGACCCATTCGATACCCCAGAAACGGTCGAGGGTTCCCATCCACCCGGTCAAGGCGGTGGCGGCGATGACGGCGATAAGCGCCAGGATCATCGCCGCGCCTGCCGGATTGTGGCCCAGATAGCGTTTCTCCCGGCCTTTCAGCATGTCCCGCAGATAGGCACTGACCACCGCTGGCGACCGGACGAAACGCGAGAAGCGGGCATAGCGGCTTCCGATCAGGCCCCAGATCAACCGGGCGGCCAGCAGCCCGGCGATCAGATAGCCCGTCCATTCATGCAGGGCGTCCCATTCTTCTGCCGACAACCAGGCAATCGCGATGCCGCCGGCCAGCATCCAGTGAAACAGGCGCACGAAGGGATCCCAGACCTTCACGCCTGGCTCCTGGGTAGGCTGCATGGCGGGCTGCATGGGGTCAGTCCTTCATCTTCGACCGGATCATCTCCAGCGTCTTCGGATTGAAATAGGCCTCGATCCGCTTGCCGTTGGCGTCGGTCGCATAGACTTCGTAGCAGCCATCGTCGGTCTTCAGGCGCTGCACCTTCCAGCCCTGGGCCTCCAGCTTCGCCTGAAGTTCCTGGGCCGGCTGCCATTCATCTTTCGGTACGTTGCACTTGTCGCTGGCCAAGGCCGGCAGGGCGGCGGTGCCGATCAGCAGTGCTGTGGCCAGTGCGGTCATTCGGATACGCATGTCGGTTCTCCTGTAGCGTGTGAAGATGGCGGCACCCTGACAGGAATTCCTGACAGGAAGCTGAAGGCCGTTCAGACTGGCGTCAGCCGCCCGGCCTATGCATCCTGCGTTGCTGTAGCGGAGGGCCGATGCGTATCTTGCTGGTTGAAGACGAACCGGGTCTGGGAGAAGCCGTGCGGGAACATGTGGCGAGTACCGGCCATGCGGTGGACTGGATGATGACGCTGGCGGACGCCGAACATGCGTCGCGAACGGTCGCCTATCACTTGATCCTGCTGGACCTGGCCTTGCCGGATGGCAGCGGGCTTGCCCTGCTGCGCGGTCTGCGGGGCAGGGGCGACAAGGTGCCGGTGATCGTGCTGACGGCGCGCGACCGTATCTCCGACCGCATCGAGGGGCTGAATGCCGGCGCCGACGATTATCTGGTGAAGCCCTTCGATCTTGAGGAACTGTCGGCGCGCATCATGGCGGTCAGCCGGCGCTATGCCGGTGACCCGAACCCGGTCCTGCGGCTGGGAAATCTGGAAATAGACCAGACTGCGCACAGCGTGACGGTGGCCGGCACCGCTGCGGAGCTGACGGCGCGCGAATGGGCGGTGCTGGAACTGCTGATGCGGCGGCCGGGCGCGCTGGTCTCGAAGGAACGGATCGAGGATGCTCTCTATGCCTTTGGCGCCGAGATCGACTCCAACGCGGTGGAGGTCTATGTCAGCCGCCTGCGCAAGAAGCTGGGGCGGGAGACGATCCGCACCATGCGCGGCCTTGGCTACAGGCTGGAGCCATGACGACCGCCCGCCCTGCCAGCATCTCGCGCCGCCTGACCCTGCTGCTGACCGGTGGCATTGCGCTGCTCTGGCTGCTGGGTGCGGCCTTTTCCGTCCTGGTCATGCGGGAGGAAATCGACGAAGTGTTCGACAGCGCGCTGGAGGAAACCGCCCAATGGCTGCTGCCGCTGGCGACCGGCGCCCTGGAAGGCAAAGCAACGCCCCCGGGCCTGCTGGGCGAACAGGATGATGACGACGAATATCTGACTTTCCAGCTGCGCGGCCGCGACGGCGCTGTGCTGCTGCGTTCCCATGACGCGCCGGAAGCGCCCTATACCGGCTCGCTCGCACTCGGATTTTCGGAATCCCGGCATCACCGCGTCTATACCATCGCCTCGGGACGCTATTTCCTGCAGGTCGCCGAGCCGCTTGGCCATCGGCACGAAGCCCTGATGGAGAGCGCCGGCGCCTTGCTGCTGCCGCTGGCCGGGCTGGTTCCGGTCTCTATTCTCCTCATCCTGTGGTCGGTGCGCGGCGGTCTGGCTCCGATGCGGCGGCTGCAGGGCGATATCGGCGCGCGCGACGGTGGCAATCTGCAACCCATCGCGGACACCGACTGGCCGGAGGAGATTGTGGGCACCGTGCAGGCGGTGAACCGGCTGCTGCGCCGGCTGCGGTCGGCGCTGGAGGCGGAACGTGTCTTTGCCGCGACCAGCGCGCATGAGCTGCGCACGCCGGTGGCCACGGCCTTGGCGCAGACCCAGCGCCTGCTGGCGGAGCTGGAGAGTGGCCTCACCCCAGAGGACGCGCAGGCGCGCGGGCGCCGGATCGAGGCGACGCTGCACCGGCTGGGCGGGCTGGTGGAAAAGCTGCTGCACCTGTCGCGCGCGGAGGCCGGCATCGGCCTGTCGGAAACCGAGAACGACCTGCTGCCGGTGCTGCGTCTGGTGATCGAGGAACTGGCGGCACAGCCGGGTGCGGCGCGGCGGCTCTCCCTGGTTATTGCCGATGGTGCATCGTTGCGGGCGCGCATGGACATCGACGCTTTCAGCATCGTCGTGCGCAACCTGATCGAGAACGCGCTGGCCTATGGCGACCCCGAAACGCCGGTGGAGATCGCCGTGCCGGATGACCGGACCGTCAGCGTGCGCAATGGTTGCCCCGCTATCCCGCCGGAAACGCTGGCCCGCCTGACACAACGCTTTGTGCGGGGCTTCGTGCACGGCGGCCGGGCCGGGGAGGGGCCGGAAGGCTCCGGCCTTGGCCTTGCCATCGCCGACACCATCCTGCGCCAGACCGGCGGAACGCTCGAACTGTTCTCGCCTGTTCCGGGTCAGAGCGACGGCTTCGAGGCGCGGGTGATATTGGCCGCTATCCGATGATTCCTATGCCGCTTCTGTAGCCGTGCCGAACGCCTCCCAGGCAAGGCCCGGGCGATAGCGTGCGGTGATCCGGCCCTCCTGCAGCACCAGCAGGTGCAGCCAGCCATTATCGAACAGCTGCCGCACGCCGTCATGCCGGCGCAATATGTCGGTGATCGCCTCGACCGGCGCCTCGACCAGTACGGTCAGGCGCAGCGCCTCATGCGCGGGCTTCTCGCCATCATGCAGCGTCTGAATCGGCAGCCCGGGGCGCAGCAGGCCGCCATTGCCCTCGACGACGCCGATGCCGCCGACGACATTGTGGATCAGCTTGTTGCCGCCGCCGAAGGTCTCTGGCGCTACGGTCGAGCCGTAATATTGCAGGCTGATCCAGCTGGCCACCACGACCGGCGCGGTCAGGATCAGCTCCAGCGTCGCGAAATCCCTGTCCTGGCTCCAGTCATAGCTGTGCAGGAAGGCCCGGCCTGCGAGGTCGCGCCCCGCCGTGACGCTGCGGGGGGCGGCGATAAAGGCAGCGCAGCCAGCGAGGCCCCATTCCGGCCGCACCTCGGCCCAGTCCGCCGCCCGCCGAGCCAGATCCTCGCCGGCAGCGCCGGGCAGCCGCAGGGCACGCTCGGCCCGGGCCTGCCGTCCGGCGGCGGCGAGCCAGGCTTCCGCCTGCCTAAGGAGGTCCGCATGGCCGGGCGCCTCGCTGTCGCGGTAGAGCGTGACGCTGTCCGTCACCGTGTCGTGCAGTCCGGCGACGAACAATGTGTCCTGCGGCAGCGTGATCCCCAGCGCGGGCAGGCCGGCCCTGGTCTCCGGATCGTTCAGCAGGGCTGCGAGCAGGCGCGCGGAAACCTCGCCGGTCTGGCCGCTGCAGGCACCGCAATGATAGGCGCTCTGGTGCGGGTTGTTGGTCACCCGGGCGCCATGGCCGACCAGCAGCACCAGCCGCGCATGGCCTTCCGTCAGGCTCATGGCGCGCAGGATTGCGGCGGCCGTCTGCGCCTTCTGCGCGGCTGTCAGCTGGTCCTCGAAGCAGGGTAGCCGCTGAGGGGAGGGGGCCTGTCCGCCCAGTCCCAGCGCATCGCGGATCAGCTTGCCGCCATAGGCCGGGCCCGCCGCCTCGACGAAGGCGAAGGAGGAGACCGCTGCCTGCCGGAACCGGCCCCAGGCGCGCCGCGCCCGCGCCGTGATCCGCGTTGCCGTTTCCTGTTCGGCGTCGCCATGGCTGGTGGCTGTCAGCGTCGGGTTCAGCAGGGCCGGCAGATGGGCCTGCGCCTCATCCGTGCCTTCCGGCCGGTGCGCGACCGGCAGGCCGAAGAAACCGGCGAACCCCAGCGTCTCGATGCCCTGATCCTGGCTTTCCAGCGCCCGGCGGATAATTTCGGAGCGGACATCGATGCAGAAGGCCGCCTGCAGCGCGGCGCGCCCCGTCCGGGCTGAGGGGCCGGCGAGCAGCCCGGCAAGCCGGCGCTGATGCGCGCGCTCGGCGGCATCCTGCAGGATGGTGTCCAGCACCTGATCCGGCGTTGGTGTCAGAGGTGCCGAATGCGCCGCGACCGTCGCCTGCCAGCCGGCGGCGACCGCCGGAACTTGTGCCAGCAGTGCCTCCTCCCAGACCAGCCGGATCGCCAGTAGGTCGGTCAGGGTGGTGTCGGTGCCGCCCGTCAGTTCAGCCTGCCACAACAGCCAGCGCGCATGCTGCGACCAGCCGCCCAGATCGAGCAGCAGCCGGTGGAAGGCCGTCTCCGCCGCTTCCGCCGGCAGGTCCAGACGCTCGGCGGCCCGCAGGATGGCCCGGTCGGCGCTGTCGGGTGCCTCGGCCACATGGGCGCAGAAACCTTCCAGCCCGGCGATCTCGGGCGTTAGGTCGTGCGTCGCCCATTCCCGCCAGGCGGCGAAGGCGCCATGGCCCGGACGCGGCGACCAGAGTGCCTGCCCCCGGTCGAAATGGCCGGCGGCCCAGAGCCCGATGCTGCGGGCGATGATCGCCGGCCAGTCGGTTCCGGTCGCGCTGGCGGCCAGCGCCGCCACCGTCGGCAGCGCCTCGGGGGCTGGCGCCGTTTCCCGAATCGCTGCCTTCAGCGCGGCCAGATCATGCGGCTTCGCGGGCGCAGGGCAGGCGGTCAGTGCCGCCGAAAGGTCATCGTCGGTGATCTCGCCCGCCGCCAGCTTCTCCGCCAGCGCCGCGCGCGGCTGGGTCAGCCTGGCCCCGGCGACGCGGGCGAGTCGGGCCGAGGCCTGCGCCAGATCCTCGCCCGCCTGGCCGAGGAAGGGGTTCACTGCGACGGTCGCATCCAGCGGAAAGGCAGGCGGGATGGCCCGTGCCGCCGCCTCGGCGGCCTGCAGGATTTCTGTGGCCCGCGAGGCGGTGATCCGGTCATGCTTGAGGAACATCGGAATTCTCCCGGTTCAGGCGTTGCGGGACGTCCGGAAGCCGCCGATCATGCGGTCCAGAAGCGCGTTCAGGTAAAGCCCGTTCGCCAGATGCACGCGAAGCCCGGCGGTCGAGGGGTGATGCGCCCAGAGCGGGAACAGCGCCTGCGCGAAGGCGACCAGGCCGAAGGACAGTACCGCCAGCACGATCAGTGCCCATTCCAGCGATCCGGCGACCGGTGCTTGCGGCAGCCACGGCCCCCATATGGCCTTGGCGGCGACCTGGAACCCGAAATAGGCCAGCGTGGCGGCCAGCGAGGCGGTGGCGGTCCGAATTGTCAGCGACCAGGGGGCGGCATCCGCGAGGCCCTGGGCGATCAGGTAGGAAACGCCGAAGATCAGCATCGCCCCCAGCGCCAGCGCCTGCGGCGACTTCTCGCCCAGCAACAGGGTGAAGCCGGTCGCCACCGCGACATACAGAACCAGCGCCAGCGCGAAGGAGCGGGCGACCGCCCCGAGGTTCGGCACGGCGACCGGGCCGGGCTTGCGGATCGCATTCACCGCCTGCACCGCGCCGCCCGAGGAGAGGAAGGCATGCGCCTTGTAGAGCGAATGCGCCACGATATGCAGCAGCGCCAGCGGCCAGAGCCCCAGCCCGCATTGCAGCAGCATGAAGCCCATCTGCGCCACGGTGGACCAGGCCAGCGCCGTCTTCACCGCGCTTTGCGTCAGCATCACCAGCGCCCCGAACAGGGCCGTGATCCCGCCGACCAGCACCAGCGCCGCCATGGCGCCGGGGCTGGTCTGCACCAGCCCGGACAGGGTGATCAGCAGCACCCCGCCGGAATTGATGATGCCGGCATGCAGCAGCGCCGAGACGGGCGTCGGTGCCTCCATGACCTCGGTCAGCCAGCCATGGACCGGCAGGGCCGCCGTCTTCAGCACCGCTGCGAGCACCAGCAGGGCCACGGCAATGACCGCTGGCGCCGGCAGGCTGGTCGCCGCTGTCAGCACGGCGATGTCGGTTGTCCCGAAGCTCAGCCAGAGCAGGAGTGCCGCCAGCAGCAGCGCCACATCGCCGGCGGTCCAGACCCGGATGAACTTGGCCGCCGCGCGGCGGGCTTCAGCCCGTTCGGGGTAGAATAGAAGCAGCTGCCGCAGGATGAGGCCGGTAGCGATGAAGCTTGCGGCCAGCACCCACAGGCTGGCGGCCTGCACCAGCAGCAGGACAGCCGCGATGGCGGCGAGCACCAGCCCGTGGAACCGGCCCTCGCGCGCCTCGCCATCGAGATAACGGCGGGAATAGCGGATGACGACCCAGCCCACGAAGGCGACCAGCAGCGCCAGCGTCACGCTGATCGCATTGAGGCGGACCAGCGCAAGCCCCTCCGCCGGGCCGCTGGTTAGCAGTTGCCCCAGACCGCCCAGCACGAGAAGCAGGCTCGCCAGCCCTGCCGCCTCGGCCAGCTCGGGCAACCGCCCGGGACGGCGCCCGGGATGGACGGCAAACGGCAGGGCCGCCGCCAGAAGTACCAGCGGCGCCAGGGCCGTCAGGGGAAAGGCCGTGAGGGGAAATTCCGTCGGCAGGAAGCTTGTCATGGCTGGTTCCGTGAATGCGTGAACGCAGAGCCATGTACCGCTTGCTGTTTATTCAGAAAATTACATATATTGTGCCGTTTAATTCTGTTTAATAGAACAATGGCACATCTGAACCTGCATCACCTTCGCCTGTTCCGGGCGGTTGCGAGCGATGGCACCCTCACGGGAGCGGCCCGGACGCTGAACCTGTCGCAGTCCGCGCTCTCCACCCAGCTGCGCGCGCTGGAGGCGTCGCTGGGCCAGGATCTCTTCGAGCGCCGTGGCCGTGGCCTTGTGCTGACGGAGGCGGGGCGCATCGCCCTCGATCATGCCGAGGCCATCTTCCGCACGGCCGATGACCTGACCGCGACCCTGCGCGAAACCGGGCGGGCGCGGCGGGCCCTGCGCATCGGGGCGCTCGCCACCCTGTCGCGCAATTTCCAGATGCAGTTCCTGCAGCCCCTCATCGGACGGGCGGATGTCGAGGTGATCCTGCGCTCGGGCGCGCAGGACCAGCTGCTGCGCGGGCTGGAGGGGCTGTCGCTTGATGTCGTCCTGACGAACCTCGCCCCGGCGCGGGATGCCGCCAGCCCGTGGCTGGTGCACCGGTTGGACGAGCAGCCCGTGGGCCTGATCGGCACGCCGGCCCGCCTGGGAACAGGCCGTGGGGGAACAGGCCGTGGGGGAACAGGCCGTGGGGGAACAGGCCGTGGGGGAACAGCAAGGCGCGCGCAGCCGCTGAAGGATTTGCTGGCCACCGAGCCGCTGATCGTGCCAACGCCGGAAACCGGGCTGCGCGCCGCCTTTGACGCTTTGGCCTCGCGGCTCGGGGTGACGCCGGTCTTTGCCGCGGAGGTGGATGACATGGCGATGATCCGCCTGCTGGCGCGCGCCGATGCCGGGCTGGCGATCATCCCGCCCATCGTGGTCCGGGACGAGCTGGAGGCCGGCATTCTGGTCGAGGCGGCCCGGCTGGACGGCATCAGCGAGCCCTTCTTCGCTGTTACCCTGCAGCGCCGGTTTCCCAATCCGCTGCTCTCGGAACTCCTGCGGCCGGGGCAGGACGAGCGTTGATCCAGAGGGTGCTGACAGGCCGGCACACGCGCTCAGCCATACATAAATCGGCACCGAGCCGGCGGCCGGCTTCGGCAGAAACAGTCGGGCCAGCGCGTGCCGAAAAGACAGGGAGGCCCTTCGATTTCCGGTTGCCCGACAGGCGGCTGGACGACAGGACAGCATTGATGACTTGCCATTGCTTCAATCCTCCCTGGGGGGATATGTTTCACGGATGAACGCCCATGGCTCCCACCATCACCATGACGACATACTGAAACGGCTGCGCCGCGCGGAAGGCCATCTGCGCAGCGTGATCGCCATGATGGATGAGGGACGGCCCTGCGTCCTCCTCACCCAGCAGCTTCATGCGGTGGAGCGCGCGATCAGCGAGGCCAAGCGCGTCCTGATCCGCGACCATATCGACCATTGCCTGGACAGCGCGGTGGCCGGCGACGG
>NZ_MPOB01000022.1:2500-5499 GCF_002148795.1 Oceanibaculum nanhaiense
GGAGGGGCGAGCACCCTTTGATCCGCGGATGTCCGAATGGGGAAACCCGGCCCTTTGGGTCATCCCATGCTGAATCCATAGGCATGGGAAGCAAACCCGGCGAACTGAAACATCTCAGTAGCTGGAGGAAAGGAAATCAACCGAGACTCCGCTAGTAGTGGCGAGCGAACGCGGACCAGGCCAGTGGCCTAATTGAGCGAACCGGAACCGTCTGGAAAGTCGGGCCGTAGCGGGTGATAGCCCCGTACGGGTAAGAGCTCTTTTAGGTCCTCGAGTAGGGCGGGACACGTGAAATCCTGTCTGAACGTGGGGGGACCACCCTCCAAGCCTAAGTATTCCTTGGTGACCGATAGTGTACCAGTACCGTGAGGGAAAGGTGAAAAGCACCCCGATGAGGGGAGTGAAATAGACCTGAAACCGGATGCCTACAAGCAGTGGGAGCCTCTATAAGGGGTGACCGCGTACCTTTTGTATAATGGGTCAGCGAGTTAGTCTGTGCAGCAAGCTTAAGCCGTTAGGTGTAGGCGTAGCGAAAGCGAGTCTGAATAGGGCGATTGAGTTGCACGGATTAGACCCGAAACCGAGTGATCTAGCCATGGGCAGGCTGAAGGTGCGGTAACACGCTCTGGAGGGCCGAACCCACGTCTGTTGAAAAAGACGGGGATGACCTGTGGTTAGGGGTGAAAGGCCAATCAAACTCGGAAATAGCTGGTTCTCCGCGAAAGCTATTTAGGTAGCGCGTCGTAGCGATTACCGCCGGGGGTAGAGCACTGGATGGGCTAGGGGGGCGCGAGCCTTACCAAACCTAACCAAACTCCGAATACCGGTGAGTACAGCACGGCAGACAGACGGCGGGTGCTAACGTCCGTCGTCAAGAGGGAAACAACCCAGACCACCATCTAAGGTCCCCAAGTCATGGCTAAGTGGGAAAGGATGTGGGAAGGCCAAGACAGCCAGGAGGTTGGCTTAGAAGCAGCCATCCTTTAAAGAAAGCGTAATAGCTCACTGGTCTAGATAAGCCGTCCTGCGCCGAAAATGTATCGGGGCTCAAGCCATGCACCGAAGATGTGGGATATCCGCAAGGGTATCGGTAGCGGAGCGTTCCGTAGGCCTGCGAAGGGAGAGGGGTGACCCCTCCTGGAGGTATCGGAAGTGAGAATGCTGACATGAGTAGCGACAAAGAGTGTGAGAAACACTCTCGCCGAAAGCCCAAGGGTTCCTGCGCAAGGTTAATCCGCGCAGGGTGAGCCGGCTCCTAAGACGAGGGCGACAGCCGTAGTCGATGGGAATGGGGTTAATATTCCCCAGCCTGCTAGAGGTGACGAAGGCCGGTAGTTGTATCTCCTTATCGGATTGGGGGTGCAGCGTAGGACTTCCAGGAAATAGCCCTAGCATATAGACCGTACCCGAAACCGACACAGGTGGGCAGGTAGAGTATACCAAGGCGCTTGAGAGAATGATGTTGAAGGAACTCGGCAAATTACCCTCGTAACTTCGGGATAAGAGGGACCTCCCATTGGGCAACCAGTGGGTGGTGGCACAGACCAGGGGGTGGCGACTGTTTACTAAAAACACAGGGCTCTGCGAAGCCGCAAGGCGACGTATAGGGTCTGACGCCTGCCCGGTGCCGGAAGGTTAAAAGGAGGGGTGCAAGCTCCGAATTGAAGCCCCGGTAAACGGCGGCCGTAACTATAACGGTCCTAAGGTAGCGAAATTCCTTGTCGGGTAAGTTCCGACCTGCACGAATGGCGTAACGACTTCCCCGCTGTCTCCAACATCAACTCAGCGAAATTGAACTCTCCGTGAAGATGCGGAGTTCCCGCGGTCAGACGGAAAGACCCCGTGCACCTTTACTACAGCTTTGCAGTGGTATCAGGAGTTGGATGTGTAGGATAGGCGGGAGCCTTTGAAGCGTAGGCGCTAGCTTGCGTGGAGGCACCCTTGAAATACCGCCCTTCTGTCTTCTGATATCTAACCGCGGCCCGTTATCCGGGTCCGGGACCCTGCATGGCGGGTAGTTTGACTGGGGCGGTCGCCTCCCAAAGAGTAACGGAGGCGCGCGATGGTGGGCTCAGGCTGGTCGGACATCAGCTGACGAGTGCAATGGCATAAGCCCGCCTGACTGTGAGGCAGACATGCCGAACAGAGACGAAAGTCGGTCATAGTGATCCGGTGGTCCCACGTGGACGGGCCATCGCTCAACGGATAAAAGGTACGCCGGGGATAACAGGCTGATAACCCCCAAGAGTCCATATCGACGGGGTTGTTTGGCACCTCGATGTCGGCTCATCACATCCTGGGGCTGGAGCAGGTCCCAAGGGTTCGGCTGTTCGCCGATTAAAGTGGTACGTGAGCTGGGTTTAGAACGTCGTGAGACAGTTCGGTCCCTATCTGCCGTGGGTGTTCGAGACTTGAGAGGATCTGTCCCTAGTACGAGAGGACCGGGATGGACGTACCTCTGGTGTACCTGTTGTCGCGCCAGCGGCACCGCAGGGTAGCTATGTACGGACGGGATAACCGCTGAAAGCATCTAAGCGGGAAACCCCCCTCAAAACCAGGTCTCGCTTGAGAGCCGTGATAGACCATCACGTCGATAGGCCAGGGGTGTAAGCGTGGTAACACGTTCAGCTGACTGGTACTAATCGCTCGATAGGCTTGATCAGCCCACCACACGCAGCGGCAACGCCCGGCGAAAAGCCAGGGATTGCCCTGCCGGTACAGGTCAGGAAAGACAAGACATCACGAGAACAACGACAGGCCGCTGCAGGCCGCAGATGACAGGTGAGTTCCGCTACGCTTCGAATGAGACTAAGCGTAGGGGGGCGTGCTTTGACGATCTGGTGGTTATGGCAGGGGGCAAACACCCGATCCCATCCCGAACTCGGCCGTGAAAACCCCTAGCGCCGATGGTACTTCGTCTTAAGACGCGGGAGAGTAGGTCGCTGCCAGATCTTCCAAGCACGCTTCCGTACAGGAACATGCCGATCCCGGCCCAATAC
>NZ_MPOB01000023.1 GCF_002148795.1 Oceanibaculum nanhaiense
ACGCGCGGGCAGGCGGAATTCGAAGCAGCAGCCCTGCGGCGTGTTCTCCGTCAGGACGATATCCCCGCCATGGGCCCGTGCGATCTGCCGGGAGACGAACAAGCCAAGCCCGGCGCCGTATTTATAGGCACCGCCGCCGCTACCGGCCCGGCGATAGCGTTCGAAGATATGCGCCACCTGATCCTCGGCGATACCGTTTCCCTGATCGCGGATCGCGACGGTGGCCATTCCATCGCGGCTGGCCACATCGACATGGACCTCGCCACGCTCAGAATATTTCATCGCATTGTCCAGCACGTTGGACAGGGCGATGCGCAGCAGCGCGGCATCGCCCTCGATGGTCACCGTCTCGCCGCCGGCCGGTTGGCCTTCCACCGTCAGCCGCAGCTGGTGCAGCTCCGACATTTCCACCAATCCGGCCGCCGCGCGCACCTCGGCGATAAGATCGACAGGGCGCGTGTCGAGATAGAGCGTATCGGACGTCAGCCGGGCATCGGCCAGGCAATTGTCGGTCAGCTGCGACAGCCGGTCCGCCGCGCGCTGAATCCTGTCATGGCGCTGGGTGATGTCGGGCCAGCCCACCGTCAGCAGGCGCAGATTCTCCACGGCCGCCGAGATGACCGCCAGCGGCGTGCGGAATTCGTGGCTGACCATGGCCATGAACTGGCGCTGGTTGAAGCTGGCTTCCCGTTCGACGCGCAATTCCCGCGCCATCTGCTGCTGCTCGGCGAGCATCCGGCGCTCATCCCGGATCCGGTTGACGACCAGAATCATCACCATCAGCATGATCGCCATCATCACGAACTGCCATTGCCCGAACAGCACGGGGCTGAAGCGGATATAGCCCTGCAGCATCAGCTCCTGCAGCAGACCGGTCACCACGAGCAGGGCCGGCAGGATCACGATCGTGCCCTCGGCGCTGAGCAGCCGCCGCAGACGCCAGAGCCGGATGATTGCGTGCATGGTCATGACGCCAATCATCAGGCAGATGACGATCTGCAGGTTCTTGGCGAAGGCATAAATCCCCAGCGGGATGGAGAATTGCAGCAGCAGGCTGAAACCGACCGCCACCAGGACCGCCCTGTAGAGCCGGGGCGCATAAGAGCGCAGGTTCAGCACCTCGGCGGACATCCAGAAGACCGTGCTGTAGGTCAGCAGGGTCGTGATGCTGGTCAGGTAGTGCTGCAGCGGCCCCCATATATCGCCCAGGATCCAGGTCACATAGCCCTGGACGCTGGCAATCCCCAGATAGACGACCGATACGGAGGCGATGGACCAGAGTGTGCGGCTGTTGAGATAGGCGGCGAGCAGGATGGCGAGCGCGCTGGAGAAGGCGGCCATCCCGAAATAGAAGCTCCAGAAGGAGGTGGTCCACGCCGCCTGGCCGAGATACGCCGCCGGCTGCCAGAGTGTCGGCACCAGGATCACGGCGCTGGTGCTGCGCACCCGCAGGATGATCTCGTAGCCTTCGCCCGCAGGACCCGGCGGGGCGAAAGCATAGACCGGGAAGCGGTAGTCCAGATCGTCATCCGGCGGGCCCCAGCGGTCGCCGGCTTCGCGCCGCTGCCAGGGGCGCTCCTGGGGGGCATCCCCGCCCAGCGGCCGGCTGTACAGCGTCAGCTCATCGAGATAGACCGGGCTAAGCTGCATCCACAGCGCGTCGGCTTCGAATCTGTTCGCCGGAAGCGTGAAGCGCAGCCAGAAGGCCGAATCGGTATAGCCTTCCGACAGCGGGCGGGACGCCGGCGACACATCCGCTTCCGGCAGGGCCAGGAAATCCTCCAGCGTCATCCGGCCGGTGGGATCCTCATGCAGAGCGTAGGGAATATCCGGCCCCACCGAAAGCGGCCTGGCGGCGGATTCCGTTGCGATCAAAAGGATGCCTGCCAGGAAAATCCCGGCAAAAGAAAACAAGCCCCGCATCGACTGTTGATAAGCCCTGGTTCCGAAAGTCCGACTGCCAACCTAAAGGATTGGGCCGCTTCGGGTCACGGTTAAATACTTTCCGCGCCCGGGGGTTGCCCCCCACAAAAAAGCGGTTGCTATCGCCACGACATCAGGATGCTTGCGACCGCACGATGCGGACCCGCGGACAGCAGCCGCTAGAAGATCGGCACGTCGAACGGGTTGATGGCGGGCTGACGGCACGCGGGCTGCAACTGCCGACCGACTGTTTCGCCCCCGTCGCCGATTACGAAACCACGAAATGGCGGCTTTTCGGGACAGGGGATTGAGTGAGGAGCATGGGGAGGCGGACGGGGTCTCGCGCCTTAAGCCGGCTATTCCTACCGTAAAAATGGCTGGAGTTTGATCGGCAACATATGACGTTTAATATTATTACTTATATCTCAGGCCAAGGCTCTTTGAACAAAGGAACACCGATTTCCTTACAGTAAGTATGCGCTAATTTCTGATTTCCTTCTATGTACCCCTCCAGTATATTCCGGCGCATTTCGGGAGATAAAAACGACAACTCAGAACCTATTTTCCTTATTTCCATTTTTGAGAGCACAAGGGATCTTAGTTGAGATTTATCGCGCTCACACATGTTGCTTTGATTAATTTTCAAGAGGATATCTGCCGCATCTGGCCCAGGCGAAGGGTTTACGGTCCTATCGGGCTGGATGAGTGTCGTTCGTAAATCTGAGGCATCACAGACCGACAATATATCTGTGAAAACTGCGTCATTTTGCAGTAGCCATTCATACGTTCTTACAACACCCTTTTCGGCACCAACGCCGAAGAACCACCTGTCTATTACGTCTATATAGGATGTTCCAGATAGCGGGTCTGATGAAAACTCAGCTAGCCAGTCTTTAAAAGAACGCGCCTCCCCAGATTTTAGCGCCTGAAGATAAGAAGATTGCAGCCAATAATCTGGGCGCCTCACACTAGCATAAAGTATTGTTTTTTGACTTTGAAATTCCTGTCGCCATATTCTGTAGAAAATATCATCGAACACCCCCCAGAGATACTCAGTACTAAGAACCACCGTCTGACAACCACTATTCTTTGCCTCTTCGCGCACAGATGCCGCCATGCCCAAAAAAGCGTCACGCCTTGAATTAATATCTTCGGAGAGATCACCTAGATGCATTGTATATGCGGTAGGGTGCAATGCTGCTCCCAATATATGGTGGGCATTTTGGACCACCCCTGTTTCAGGATAAAGAACCCCAGAATCTTTAAGTTTTCTTCTATTAAGGAATAGAAATTCCTGAAGGGCTGAACTTCCTGTCTTTGTAGATCCTATGTGAATAATAAGATTATCCATTTTCCACACTTAATTATTTATATAATTTTATTTTCTGTGCAATACAATTCATAATAAATTCAATCATCAATGCATTGGGGTAATTAATATCCATTATATTTCCTACGTTCATTTGCCTAAGCCTCTCTGCGGGCGCGCCTATATCCGTAACCACCGGCCAAAGGCCAAGACGCAGACTATGGCTTAGTGAGTAGGAATAGGTTTCCGGCCACTGGTTGGGGAAAAAGCTGATGTGCGGCTGGTACTCCCGGACCAGTTCATCCAGTTCATGTTCCTCGTACCGGCCGGTGACGATGATGTTCGCGAAGCCTTTCGCCAGTTCATCATCCATGGTGTAGCCGAACACGATGAAGGTGATGGGCAGCGCCCTTTCCTGCGCGTATCTGGCGCAGTCGATAAGCTGGTGAAAACCCTTGATATCACTGATGGCGCCGAACAGGGCGACGCGCAACTGGCCATCCACGGCAGGTCGGGCAAGGGGTAGGGCTTCAGGGTGAGGCGCCATTTCAGGCTCTGGGTGTGGTGTGACATGGTAATTGGCCTCCACGCCATGCGCCCGCAGCCGCTTCACCACATCCTCAGCCCCCGCATATACCTGCTCCGCACGGCCCAGCAAGGCGCCCATGTTCTGCCGGTATGCCGCCACGCTCTCCTCGCTGTCCCGAAGAGCCTCCCGAAGCCCCGGATGGGCAGAGTACAGGGCGATACAGTTATCGCAGTGCTGGACGGCCGGCTCGCCGCAATACCGCCCGCCAGCCTGCGTCAGGGTCGCGCGGGGACAGAGCCATGCATAGTCGTGGATGGTTGCGTCGAAGGGCAAGGATGTGGTCAGCCAGTCCAGCAAGCCGAGCGGCATGCCGAATGGCGCATGCAGGTGAAAGCGCCTGATCCGGAGGCGTCCGATGTCGGCCTTGAGCGCCTCCAGATCGCCTGCCGCGTAGCGCTCGACATGGCGCTCGCTGAAGAACCCGGCCAGATCGGTCCCCGACAGGTCGGCTTCCAGTTCAGCGTGGCCCTTTGCATCGAAACGGAGGACCAGCGGCACCCTCCCCTCCTCGATCTGGAGCGCCGAGACATCGCGCACATATTTATCGGTCCCGCCACCAAAGGAATGGCTGACGTGAAGGATGCGGTTCTCGCCCAGGGCAGCGGTGATGAGTTCCAGGTTTATGGTCCGGCGCGCCGGACCTATCGGGTCCCTGGCGATGAAGCGCTGAATAAGCTGATCGTAGAAAGGGAAGGATTCGGTGATTTTTTGCGCGCTCTCGGTGATGCGTTCCAGCTTCTCATCGCCAAAAGACGCATTGCCTCGGTGGACGACAAAAATGTCCGTCGCGACGACATGACGCCAGCCCTGCGCCCTGGCCTTGATACAGAAATCGACCTCCTCGCCATAGCCACGCCCCCATACCGCGGCATCAAAGAGCCCGATTTCGTCGAGGCAGTCGCGCCGGATGAACATGCAGAAACCAATCGCGACAGGGAGGTCGACCACCCTGCCGGCATTGCACTGCGCCGCCACCCTATCCACCCGGCGGGCGAGGGCGGCATCCTCGACAGGTAGCGACTTGCAGGGGTAGGGAAGCGTTACGATTTCGCCGTTATTCGAGAGCGGCGTCACCGTGCCGATCATTGGGTCGCTCTTCGCAGCGGACATCAGGCGGTCGATCCAGCCATCCTGAACCACCGTATCCGCGTTGAGCAGAATAACGTCCCGGTCACCGGCGGCAACCATCCCGAGGTTCACGGCCTGCGAAAAGCCGCCGTTCCGCGTGCGCCGGATGATGACGAGATTATCGTGCTGCCGCTTCTGCACTGCGTCGATGAAATCATTGATCAACGGATCGGGGGAGCAGTCATTCACGACAACAACGCGGAATGGCGTCTCGTTGCGCGCCCGAAGGACACTGTCCAGGCATTCGGCTGTCTCCATGCAGCCGCCATAGACCGGAATCACGACGTCCACATGGGGTAATCGCGGGAGCGGTCGCCCTGAACACCGATCATATTCTTGGAGGGTGGCTGTTCCCCGATAG
>NZ_MPOB01000024.1 GCF_002148795.1 Oceanibaculum nanhaiense
ATCGTCTCCGCCTGGGTATTCTCGCCGGAACCGGGCGTCGTCGGTGTCGTCGGCGTCACCACGACAGGCGGCGTGGTCGGTGTGGTCGGCGTACTGGGCGGTGTGACCGGCGCGACCAGCGTGATGTAGCTGTGACCGAATTCACGCACGACGCTGAAGGTGCCGCTGGCGGCGGTGATGCCGGTCAGGGTCAGGGTCTGGCCGAGACCCAGATCGATGGTGCCGCTGGCTGCCTTACCGTCCAGCGCTGTCAGATCGGAGACCGTCACCGTGATCTTGTCGCCAACCGCGAAGTCGGTGATGGTGTCGCCGCCCAGCCGGTTTACCGAGCCAATGAAGCTGTCCTTGCCGGCACCGCCGGTCAGCGTATCGGCGCCCTCGCCGACGCGTATGGTGTCGTCACCGCTGCCGCCAGTGATCGAGAATTTGCCGTCGGCTTCCGCAAAGCCGTTCCAGTCAATCGTGCCGGTCGCCTTGGAGCCATCGACGGTCAGGGTCTGGCCGGCCGCCACCGTCGCGTCATCGGTAACAATTTTGACGGTGCCGGACGTATGGCTGATCGTCACCGTTTCGACATTGGTCAGCGTCGTGGCGCCCAAGGTGACGTTCTGTTCCGCCGTGATGACCAGCGTGTCGTTGCCGCCCTCGCCGTTGATGACATCCCCCGCATTCAGCGAATTGGCGATGCTGGCATTGATCGTGTCATTGAGGTCACGCAGCACCGGCGTGTCATTGCCGGTGGTCAGGGTGGCCGTGACCGGCCCCGGCGCGACCAGGGTGAGGGTGGTATCGGTGCCATCATAGACGGCCTTGAAGGTACCGCTGGCTGCGCTGAGGCCGGTGAAGGTCAGCTCCTGACCGCCGCCCATATCGATCTTGTTGCTGGCCGTCTGACCGTCCAGGCTCGACAGGTTATAGTTCTGAATGACGACGCTGTCGCCGACCGCGAAGTCGGTGATGATGTCGTCTATCAAGTCGCTTGTGCTGCCCTGAAACACGTCATTGCCGGCCCCGCCGGTCAGTGTATCCGCGCCAGCGCCGCCGCGCAGCGTGTCGTTGCCAGCACCACCGATCAGCGTATCGCTGCCCGCACCGCCGGTCAGCGTATCGTCACCTTCACCGCCGGTGACCGAGAATGTGCCGTTGGTTTCGGCCACGCTGTTCCAGTTAATGGTTCCCGTGGCGGCGGAGCCGTCAACAGTCAGGGTCTGGCCGGCCGCCACCGTCGCATCATCGGTGGTGATGTCGACGGTGCCGGTTGTGTGGCCGATCTTCACAGTCTCGACATTGGTCAGCGTCGTGGCGTTGAAGATGACACTCTGCGCCGCCGTGATGTTCAGTGTGTCACTGCCGCCCTCGCCGTCGATCACGTCGCCCGGATTCAGCGAATTGGCGATATCGGCATTGATCGTGTCGTTACCATCGCCCAGCGCCGGGGTGTTATTCAAGATGGTCAGGCTAGCCGTGACCGGCGACACCAGGGTGATGGTCGACGAGCCGGATGCGTAAACGACCTTGAAGGTACCACTGGCGGCGGTGATCCCAGTGAGCGTCAGGCTCTGTCCGCCGCCCAGATCGATGGTGCCGCTGGCCGCCTGGCCGTTCAGCGCAGACAGATCAACGCTCTGAACATAGATGCGGTCACCGGCCGCGAAGTCGGTGATGGTGTCGCCGGCCAAATTGGCTGCCTCACCGTAGAACAAATCATTGCCGGCGCCGCCGGTCAGCGTATCAGCCCCGAGGCCACCGTCCAGCGTGTCGTCAGCGCTGCCGCCGGTCAGGTCGAACTTGCCGTCGGTTTCCTTCCGGCCGTGCCACATGATCCACCCGGTGGCGGCGGAGCCATCGACGGTCAGGGTTTGCCCAGCCGCCACCGTCGCGTCATCAGTGTCGATACTGACCGAGGAGCCGGTGGTGTGGCTGATCTTCACCGTCTCGACATTGGTCATCGTCGTGGGGTTGAAGGTGAGTAACTGCGCCGCTGTGATGTTCAGCGTGTCGCTGCCGCCCTTGCCGTCGATCACATCGTTTAAGTTCAGCGAATTGGCGATATCGGCATTGATCGTGTCGTTGCCACCGCCCAGCACCGGCGTGTCATCGCCGGTGGTCAGGTCGCGGGAGATTGGTGCCGGCGGTGCAACCAGGGTAATGGTCGAATCGCCACCCGAGACGACAACCTTGAAGGTGCCGCTGGCGGCGGTGATGCCGGTCAGGCTCAGGCTGTTGCCGCCGCCCATATCGATGATGCCGCTGGCCGCCTGACCGTCCAGGGCGGACAGGTCCAGGCCGTAGATATAGAGCGTGTCGGCGGACGAGAAGTCGGTGACGGTATCGCCGTTCAGCTCGGCCACCGTGCCGTAGAACCAGTCGCCGCCGCCATTGCCGGTCATGATGTCCGCGCCAGCGCCACTCGAAAACTGATCCTCGCCGGCGCCGCCGATCAGCGTGTCGACGGCGCTGCCGCCGGTAAAGACGAAGCTGCCGTCGCCTTCCGCAGCGCCGTTCCACTTGATTGCCCCTGAGGCGGCGGAGCCCTCGACGTTAAGGGACTGACCGGAAGCGACCGTCCCATCATGGCTGGTGATGTTCACGGTGCCGGTCGTGTGGCTGATTTTTACAACCTCGACATTGGTCAGCGTCGTGGCGTTGAAGGTGACTTCCTGCACCGCCGAGATTGCCAGCGAGTCGCTGCCAAGTTTGCCGTTGATCACATCGCCCGCATTCAGCGAATTGGCCAAATCGACCGTGATCATATCGTCGTTATCGCTCAGGTCGGGCTGGTTATCGTTCTCATCCAGCTGGAACTCGGGCCCTCCCAGCAGGCCGGCGAAGGCTGCTTGTGCTGCCGGACTGAAAGCCGGGATGGCCGGCATTCCGTCCGGCGTGCGGAACGACCAGGCGCCGCCGCGCGCAGCGTTGCCGACAGGGGCCTCCGAGGCGGCGACCGGCGCACCCAGCACGTCCTGAAGATCGGCCACGAAATCCCGGCCGGTCTCACCCGAGGCGACCGAACAGCCATAGAGCAGAACTTCCGCATCCGGCGTCAGGCAGGCGGCGATGCGGCGCAGCGCATCGGCTGCATCCGCCAGCGCCGCGGCATCCACGACAGCGCCCGCCATATGCAGCGCGCCGGGTTCGCCATGGGACAGGATGTGCAGGTCGGTCAGAGGGCCATGCTGCTCCGCAAGATCCGCGATCTGCGCCAGCGGCGCCGCTTCGGGCGCCAGGTGGGCAATAGCGAAATCCGCCCGGCGGCCGTCGATCAGTGCCTTCGAACCGGAAAGCGCGCTATCGACGACGAGCAGCTTGATGCTGGCAGTGGCATTGAACATATGACGAGACCCCTTACCCCAAAATGCATATCTGGAGGTCCCTTCGGAGAGCCGGGGCGTAGCCAACAACTGGCGGCGTTCTGCCGGACAGCCGGGCACGCGCGCGACTGCAGCGCGGAACCATTTCTGTCCTCATTTCTGGGGGAGGATTTCAAGGACGGTCAGTCTCAACCGTCTCAATTCTCTCAAGGAGTCGAGAAAATCCGTCAGGAATCGATGAATACGACGCCCTTGCCGAAGATCGCCCGGATCGGCAGCCGGAAATGCTGGTCGCGCGCTTTCTTGCGCAGCCGGCTGAGGATGACATCGACCCGGTGGGTTTCCGGATGCTCGTCATATTCGAACAGCTGGTCGTGCAGGATCTCCTTCGCATAGACCTGGCTGGGGTTGCGGTAGAGGATCTGCAGCAGGGAAAATTC
>NZ_MPOB01000025.1 GCF_002148795.1 Oceanibaculum nanhaiense
ATCGTCTCCGCCTGGGTATTCTCGCCGGAACCGGGCGTCGTCGGTGTCGTCGGCGTCACCACGACAGGCGGCGTGGTGGGCGTGGGCGTTTCGGGTGCCGGGGTCGTGACCGTGATGGTGAATTCCTGATTGGCAAGCGACGCGTTGTCATTATCCCTCAGATAGAAGTCGAAGCCGAAACTGCCGGCCCCGCTGCCCGCCTTGAAGGTGAGTTTGCCGTCGTCGATATCCTGCTGGGTGAAGCTGTCGCCCTCAGCCAGGGTGACGCCGGCCAGCAGCAGATCGCCGCCTGTCGGGTCGCCATAAAGGAGCGCATAGGTCAGGTCCGCCCCGTCATCGTCCTGGTCGCCCTCGTTCAGCATCGCGGTGGTAATTGTCACCGTCTGGCTGGTCTGCACCGAAGCGCCCTTGTTCGTCGCCAGGGTCGGCGCGTCATTGGCGTCGGTGACGGTGATCGCCACCGCCTTCGACGAACTTGTTAGCGTGCCGTCGGAGGCCGTGACCTCGATGTCATAGACATTGTTCTTGCCGTTATCCGACGGGTTTTCGAAGTCCGGGGCGGTCTTGAAGGTGACGGCGCCGGTGGATTTGTCGATGCTGAACAGGTTCGCATCCGCCCCGCCGGAAATGGTGAAGGTCGGCGTGTCGCCGGCATCCGGATCGCTGCCGGTCACCGTATAGACGGTGCCGGTGCCGTTCTCCGCAACAGTGGCGGTCGTGGTCTTGTTGGTGACTTCCGGCGCCTCATTCACGTTGGTCACGGTGATGGTGATCGCCTGATCCACCGTCTGAGCACCAACCGTGGCCGTGACGGTCACGTCATAGACGTTATTGCTTCCCGCATCCTTGGCACTCTCGAAATCCGGTGCCGACTTGAAGGTGACGGCGCCGGTCGAGCCATCAATGTCAAACAGGGCCTGATCCGCGCCACCGGTGATGGAGAAGGTGGGGGTGCCCACGCCCTCCGACACTGACGCTGTCGCGGTATAGACAGTATCCGTTCCATTCTCCGCGAAGATCGCTGTCGTGCCGCTGGTGAAGACCGGCGTCGCGACCGTCACGTCGGTCACCGGGATGGCGACCAACTTGGCCGGGCTGGTCGCCTTGCCGTCCGAGGCTGTCACCTCGATATAATAGCTGTTGTCTCCGCCAGAATCCGCTGGGTTCTCATAATCCGGCGGCGTCTTGAAAGTGACCGCGCCGGTCGAGGCGTCGATATCGAACAGCGCGGCATCCGCCCCGCCGGAGATGGCGAAGGTCAGCGTGTCATTTTCCGGATCGGTGGCGGTGACCGTATAGGCGGGACCGGTGCCGTTCTCAGCGAAACCGCTGCCTTCGCCAGACGTCACGGTCGGCGCGTCGTTCACGGCAGTGATATTGATCGTAACCGTATCGGCCGTGCCGTCTATTGTTCCGTCATTGGGCGTAATTGTGAGCGTGGCGGACGCGGTAGCGTTCGATGCCGGTGTATAGACGATCTTGGATGTATCGTTGAGATAGGTATTCAGGTTCGCCGCCGACCCCTGAAGGGTCATTGATCCGCTACCGGAACTCGAAATCGTGACTCCGGCGGTGGTCCCGTTGCCATCCGTCGCCGCGATGGTGCCCGCGTCAACCGCAAGCGTTAGTGTTATGGTATCGTCCTCTGCATCCGACACATTATATGCAGATAGATCAATCGCTGTGGCCGTGTCCTCGTTGATTGTCGCATCATCTGGCGTGCCGCCCAGCGCAGGCTGGGTATTGCTGACGATTGCCTTAACGTCACTGACAACGAAATTATTGATCCCGAAGCCAGCATTGCTGCCGGAATTGGTCGTTGAGATCATAACCGATTTGATGTCATTGAGCGATGTCGATGAAAGCCCGGAGAAAACGGTGAAATCCGAAATCGTCTGTGCCGATCCAGTTGTCGCTGCAAGCGTTCCGGAAACGGTCGAATCATCCGCAAGGGTTATATCTAGGGTAATCGTGTCATCGTAATCGGTGTAATAGTCAAAAGCAGTAAGATCGAAGCTATGCCCGGCCTCTAATGAAATCGTTGTTTTGGTTTCGTTTATAATGTCATCATAACCAATCATGTATCCTGCGTTATTGAAAAATGCAGGCGTGTCTCCTCCAGAATCCGAAGACCCTGCTGTGAATGTAATATTTTTCCCGTCGACCGTTTTGACGAATGTGCCATCAGGGTCATTTAGTGTCCCGTCCTCAGAGCCGTCCAAAATTGTAATGGTTTCAAGAGTGTGCGCGTAATCCCCAGGCATCAGACTGCTGGCGGTCATATCGCCCGTATTGCGCTCCAGTTCCCAGTCACCGCCAAGGGCCGCAGCTCCCGTCAAATCGTCGGAAGCGGCAACATCCGCCCCGGTAAGCTCGGCGAGGCGGTCGATGAACGCCTGCCCGTCACTGCCTGCGCCGGTATTGCAGCCATAGAGCAGCAGGTCGCCGCCCGGCGCGAGCGCGGCTGAGAGTGCGGCGAGAGCCTCGGCATGGGCGTCGAGCGTATCCAGGCTGAGGATATCTGTCCCCAGCTTCACCATGCCGGCATTGCCATGCGAGAGAATGTGGATCGCCTCCACACCCGCCCGTCCGGCCAGCATGTCCGCGAGTTGCGTAAAGCCGTTGCCCGCGCCGTCGATCAGCAGAATCTCCGCACCGGACGGGAGTCCCTCCAGCAATGTCTGGTAGTCCTGGACGGAGGTATCGACCACGACAAGCGCACCGCTGGTTGCCCCGCCTGCGGCTTCGCCCGAAGACAAGGGGGTGCCCAGCACCGTTTTGTCGGTGTTCGCGATCATGACAATTCATCCTTCCAGGATTCGAAACCAAAGAGCGGTTGTGACGCGCACAAGAAACACGTCAAAACTTAACTTTTCGTAAAGCCACTACACTTGGCGTAGCAGTAAGGCAATCACCAGGAAGCCATTGTCAGAATTGGTCTTTTTTGAAGTGGTACCGAGGTAGGAGGCGTTTGTTCTTCTGGCTATTCTGGCTGGCTATTCTACTTATGCGGGTGCCAGCAAGCCGGCGAAGGCTACCCGCGCCGACAGGGGCCTCCGAGGCGGCAACTGGCGGCGTTTTGCCGGACAGCCGGGCACGCGCGCAACCACCGCACGGAACCATTTCTGTCCTCATTTCTGGGGGAGGATTTCAGGGACGGTCAGTCTCAACCGTCTCAATTCTCTCAAGGAGTCGAAAGAATCCGTCAGGAATCGATAAACACGACGCCCTTGCCGAAGATTGCCCGGATCGGCAGCCGGAAATGCTGGTCGCGCGCCTTCTTGCGCAGCCGGCTGAGGATGACATCGACCCGGTGGGTTTCCGGATGCTCGTCATATTCAAACAGCTGGTCGTGCAGGATCTCCTTCGCATAGACCTGGCTGGGGTTGCGGTAGAGGATCTGCAGCAGGGAAAATTC
>NZ_MPOB01000026.1 GCF_002148795.1 Oceanibaculum nanhaiense
GTACAAATAATAATAAAGTTCTCGAAAGTGATTTTCCGTGTTCTCTTGAGCTGACAACGCTAGATTCATGAATATCTCCTGCTCTTTTAATGAACACTATCGTCATCATTTCACGGTGTGTCAAGGGGGGGGGTTTTACACCATAAGGCATTGTGTCGTTTGCGATACTGGATAGGATTCGGAGCTTTGTTCGCCGCTGGGAAACACACGGCGAATACGTTGGCACTAGTCTATCTTCTGCTAGACGAGAGCATCTAACTCAGTAAAATTGATAAATATGCGATATCTAATGTAATGGAGCGCGCAAATTTACTTACTTTGTCTCGGTAGTCTGCTACCAGAAGTTATATTTTAAAAAATGCATATTTTTTTGGAAACTCTACGCTGATCCAGCAATATAATAAATATTTTCAAGGTATCAATTTAACTATATTATTATATTCATCCATTTGTAGAAAGTAGAGGGGACGATGCCTGCCGCAGAGTGAGGATTGACCTTGCCCCCTCACCTGAAGTTGCGTCCCTTCGGCATGACTGCCTTAGCCGCCGTCACCTGCTTCTGGCGCGGGTCGGCGCCGGGTCGGCGGACCTCATCGGCGCGGGCGAGCGATCGGGCGAAGGCGTCGCTGTCACCGTCCAGCTCGCCCAGCGTTGCCAGATGGTGGCTGAGGTCGACCAGCCGGTGGGCGATCAGGTGGGTGACGGTGTCCTCGCGCTGCAGCATTCCCTCGACGCCGAGCAGGCGGCTGCCGAGCAGCGCCTTGCGGTGCGCCTCGAACACTTTCGGCCAGACGATGATGTTGGCGATCCCTGTCTCGTCCTCCAGCGTGGCGAAGATGACGCCCGACGCGGTGCCGGGCCGCTGGCGCACCAGCACCAGCCCGGCGGTGCACGTCCGGCCGCCGCTGGGCAAAGTCAGCAGATCGGCACAGGGACTGTAGCGGTCGGCGGCGAGCTGCGGCCGCAGCAGCGCCAGCGGGTGGCGCTTCACCGACAGGCCGGTGACGGCGTAATCCTCCACCACCTGCTCGCCCAGGCTCATGGCGGGGAGCGTCACGGCGGGCTCCGGCTTCGGTGTCTGGGTCGCGGCGAACAAGGGTAGCGGCGTCAGGTCGAGCCCGCGCACCTGCCAGAGGGCGGCGCGGCGGTCGAGGCCGAGCGACCCGAAGGCGTCGGCGCGGGCCAGCCGCTCCAGGCTGGCCGGCGGCAGGCCGGTGCGGCGCTGCAGCTCGGCAATGCTGTTGTAGGGTGTCGTGCGCAGGGCGACCAGATGCGCCATCTCCTGTTCGCGCGCCCCCTTCACCAGCCGGAATCCCAGGCGCAGCGCCAGCTCGTCCCCCCTCTCCTCCAGCGTGCAGTCCCAGCCACTGTGGTTCACATCAACCGGGCGGACTTCCACGCCATGGTCGGCGGCATCGCGCACCAGCTGCGACGGGGCGTAGAAGCCCATGGGCTGGCTGTTCAGGATGGCGGCGGCGAAGATCTCCGGGTGATGCCGCTTCAGCCAGGCCGAGGCATAGACCAGCAGGGCGAAGCTGGCGGCATGGCTCTCCGGGAAGCCGTACTCCCCAAACCCCTCGATCTGCCGGAAGCAGCGCTCGGCGAAGGCGCGGTCATAGCCGTTGCGCGTCATCCCCTCGATCATCTTCTCCTGGAAGGTATGGATGGTGCCGACCCGGCGGAAGGTCGCCATGGCCCGGCGCAGCCGGTCGGCCTCCGACGGGGTGAAGCCGGCGGCGACAATGGCAATGCGCATCGCCTGCTCCTGGAACAGCGGTACGCCGCAGGTCTTGGCCAGCACCCGCTCCAGCTCCGGCGAGGGATAGGTGACCGGTTCCAGCCCGGAACGGCGGCGCAGATAGGGATGCACCATGTCGCCCTGGATCGGGCCGGGCCGGACGATGGCGACCTCAATGACCAGATCGTAGAAGCAGCGCGGCTTCAGGCGCGGCAGCATCGACATCTGCGCCCGGCTCTCCACCTGGAACACACCAATGGCATCGGCGGCGCACAGCATGTCATAGACGGCGGGGTCCTCCGCCGGGATCGTCGCTAGGCCGAGCTCGATGCCCTTGTGCCGGCGCAGCAGATCGAAGCCCCGCCGCAGGCAGGTCAGCATGCCGAGCGCCAGCACATCGATCTTCAGCAGGCCCAGCGCGTCGAGATCATCCTTGTCCCATTCGATGATGGTGCGGTCCTCCATCGCCGCATTCTCGATTGGAACCAGCGCATGCAGCGGCCCTTCGGTGATGACGAAGCCGCCGACATGCTGGGAGAGATGGCGCGGAAAGCCGATCAGCTCGCGCGCCAGGGCCAGCGTCAGGCGCAGCCGCCGGTCGGCGGGATCGAGCCCGGCCTCGCGGATACGGTCCTCCTCGATACCCTCCCGGCCCCATCCCCAAACCGTGCGGGACAGCACGCCGGTCGCATCGGCTGACAGGCCCAGTGCCTTGCCGACATCGCGCAGCGCGCTCTTCGGGCGGTAGCTGATGACGGTGGCCGCAAGGCCGGCGCGTTCGCGCCCGTACTTCGCATAGATGTACTGGATGACCTCCTCGCGCCGCTCATGCTCGAAATCCACATCGATATCCGGCGGCTCGTTGCGCTCGGCGGAGATAAAGCGCTCGAACAGCAGATCATGCACCCCGGGATCGACGGCGGTGATGCCCAGGCAGTAGCAGATGGCGGAGTTGGCGGCGGAGCCCCGCCCCTGGCAGAGGATGCCGCGCGACCGGGTATAGCGCGACAATCTGGGTGAGATGCTGGCGACAATCAGGATGAGATTCTATGTCGCGGCATCGGTGACGATATCA
>NZ_MPOB01000027.1 GCF_002148795.1 Oceanibaculum nanhaiense
TGCGCAGCGACAAACAGGATGAGACTCAGCGACAATCAGGATGAGACGTTTCGGCGGGTGTGTGTCGCAGGGAGGGCGTAGCCCGACCGGAGGCATACACCCGCCGCTGCGCCCGATTTTGGGGTCTGTGATCGCGACCGGCCCGATACGCTGGTGGTTTTCTGGAATGGGGAACCACCTTTGTGCCGGGGCGCCATGTAACCGATCATCAGATGAGACTTTTCATGAAGCTGAGACAAGATCACCCCATCGAGACCGCCGCCGCGAAGGCGGGAATGAGCCGGGCAACCGCCTATCGGATCGTGCAGGATCCCCGGCTCCCGTCGCAGAAGACGCCGGCCAAAGGGCGGCGGCGTCCCGATCCGCTGGAGTTCATATTCGACGCGGAAGTCGTGCCTATGTTGCGGGCCGCGCCCGGGCTTCGCCCGGTGGCCATCTACGAGGAGATGCTGCGCCGCCATCCCGACCTGCAGCCGGGTATTCGCCGGACACTGGAGCGGCGGATCCGCGCCTGGCGGGCGATCCACGGGGAAGACAGGGAGGTGATCTTCCGGCAGGTTCACGAGCCGGGCCGGCTCGGACTGTCGGATTTCACCGACATGGGGTCCCTCGGCGTGACGCTCGCAGGTCAGCCCCTGGAGCATTTGCTCTATCACTTCCGTTTGCCATGGTCGGGCTTCGGACATGCCCATGTCATTCTCGGTGGCGAGAGTTTCGTCGCCCTGGCCGAGGGGCTTCAGAATGCGCTCTGGTCGGCAGGCGGCGTCCCGCTTTATCATCGCAGCGACAGCCTCTCGGCCGCCTTCCGCAACCTTGATGCGCAAGCCCGGTCGGATCTCACCGCACGCTACGAGGCTCTCTGTGCCCATTACCGCATGACGCCAACGCGCAACAACAAGGGCGTGGCGCACGAGAACGGCTCGATCGAAAGCGCGCACGGCCACCTCAAAGGGGCGATCCGCGATGCGTTGCTGATGCGAGGCAGTCCCGACTTCGAAGACCTCAGGGCCTACCGTGCGTTCATCGACGAGATCGTCGGCCGGCGGAACGCCGCTCATGGCAAGGGGATCGCGGTCGAGCGTCCGCATCTTCAGGATCTGCCCGAACGGCGCAGCACGGATTTCGAGGAGGTGATCGTCACCGTCTCCAGCACCGGCGGCTTCACCTTGCGCAAGGTCTTCTACACCGTGCCCTCCCGCCTGATCGGCCACAGGCTGCGCGTGCGCCTGTTCGACGACCGGCTGGAGCTCTTCATCGGCGGCACCCACCTGCTGACGCTGCCAAGGGGCCGCGCCGGGGCAAATGGCAAACACGACCAGGTGGTGAACTATCACCATGTCATCCATTCGCTGCGCAGAAAGCCCATGGCTCTTTTGCATCTTGTCTATCGCGACAAGCTCTTCCCGCGGGCAGAGTATCGGCGGGCCTTCGAGGCGCTTGCCGCCCGGTTGCCTGAACGGCAGGCCTGCAAGGCCACGGTCGAACTGCTCGGCCTTGCCCATGACCGCAATTGCGAAGCGGCCCTCGCAGGGGAACTGGCCAGGATCCTCAAGGCCGGCGATCTGCCTGATCTGGCCGCCCTGCGAAGCAGGTTCGCCCCGGACCCCGCCAGCTTGCCGACCGTCACGGTGCGGTCCGTTTCCCTGGACAGCTATGAAGCCCTCGTCGGATCGACGCAAAGAGCGGGAGAACGCGGATGAAGACCTCCCACACCGTTGACGAGGCCCGCCTCGGTATCATGCTGAACGACCTGCGGCTGCCCACCATCAAGACCCTCTGGCCCCGCTTCGCCGAGCAGGCCGACAAGGAAGGCTGGCCGGCCGCCCGCTTCCTGGCTGCCATCGCCGAACATGAACTGGCCGAACGCGCTCACCGCAGGGTCGCCCGTCATCTCGCCGAAGCGCACCTGCCGTCCGGCAAGACGATGGACAGCTTCGACTTCGACGCTGTTCCCATGATCTCGAAAGCACAGGTCATGGCCATGGCCGCAGGAGACAGCTGGCTGGCCAAGGGGGCAAATGTTCTCATGTTCGGCCCGCCCGGCGGCGGAAAGAGCCATCTCGCCGCCGCCATCGGCCTGGCGCTGATCGAGAACGGCTGGCGGGTCATGTTCACCAGAACCACCGACCTGGTTCAGAGACTGCAGGTCGCCCGCCACGAATTGCAGCTCGAGGCCGCCATCGCCAGGCTCGACAAGTTCGATCTGCTGATCCTCGATGATCTCGCCTATGTCACCAAGGATCAGGCCGAGACCAGTGTCCTGTTCGAACTCATCTCGGCGCGATATGAGCGGCGTTCCGTCATGATCACCGCCAATCAGCCCTTCGGCGAATGGAACAGGGTCTTTCCCGACCCCGCCATGACGCTCGCCGCCGTCGACAGGCTCGTTCACCATGCCACCATCTTCGAGATGAATGTCGAGAGCTACAGGCGGCGATCCGCGCTCGAGGCCAAACGCAAGAGGGGCAGGCCCGCCGCATACGCGACAATCAAGAACACACCTCTGATTGACGCGGAGCGACAAACACCGGCTGAAGAAAACCTTGCCGGTGACAAACACGGTGATATCGTCACCGATGCCGCGACATAGAATCTCATCCTGATTGTCGCCAGCATCTCACCCAGATTGTCGCGCTATA
>NZ_MPOB01000028.1 GCF_002148795.1 Oceanibaculum nanhaiense
GCAGGGCTTGACCTTCCCCTAGCGGGAACCCCTATCTATCCATGCGTTGGCCAAACGGGCACATCACAAAAGACGCAGGAGGCGGGTATTCGCTGGCGCCAGAACATCGCAATTGTGCTGATCGCCGTGGTGAGCCTGTGGTTCAATGCGGATGCAGGGCTGCTGGCGTCAGGATTCGGTTCTGCCGGTCAGGCGCAGGGCGCCGAAGCGCATTCTGCCGGCGCGCATGCCCTGCACGGCCATGTCCCAGCGCATCCTCATGGATATGACCATGGCGGGGTGCCTGAGGGTGATACCCAGGGGAACACCACGCTTGATCACAGCATCTGCTCTGCGCACTGCGTGCCGGCGGTCATGGGTCTTGCTGCACAGGCCATGCCCCCGCAGCATTTTGATCGCGTTGCGATTTCTCGCTTGCCCGGCCCGCCTGGCCATCGCGCCGACCCGCCGCTGATCCCGCCCGAATACCGATCCTGAACACCGATACGCTCGCATGACCCGCCCCCCTGTGACCGGGCGACCGGACGTCATGCCATTCAGGATCTGTATTCGAAGGATTTATCCATGCGTAGCTTCAAGATTACCGCGTTTGCCGCGGCGCTGATGGCGTTCGCCTCCATCCCGCTTGCCCCGCTTCAGGCCGCTCCGGGCCATTCCGGCGGGCATGGCCATGGAAGTGCCGCCATCGGGGAACCCGGCAAGGCCGCCGAGGCCAGCCGTACCGTCACCATCGTCATGGGCGACAATTACTACGAACCGGAGCGGATCGAGGTATCCGGCGGAGAGACCATCCGCTTCGTCTTGCAGAACAAGGGCGAGTTCCTGCACGAGTTCAACATCGCCACGCCGGAGATGCATGCCGCGCATCAGAAGGAGATGGCGGTGATGTTCGAGCACGGCATGCTCACCCCCACCTCCATCGACCGCGAGATGATGAAGATGGATCATTCGAAGACGGGCATGTCGCATTCCATGCAGCATGACGACCCGAACAGCGTGCTGCTGGAGCCGGGCCAGTCGGGTGAACTGATCTGGACCTTCCCGTCCTCGGGCACGCTGGAATTCGCCTGCAACATTCCCGGCCATTACGAGACCGGCATGGTCGGGGCTGTCCAGCTCCGCACTGGCGCGGCCCGGAAGTGAGGAGGCAGACATGAACAGCATTATCTCTCCTCAGGTCAGTCGGCGGAATGCGCTGAAGCTGGCTGGAGCCGCCGGCCTGGCCGGTACTGTGTCGCTCTATCCGGGGCGGCGCAGCTTCGCCTCGGCCGACAAGGAGTTGCAGCTGGCCGTTGAGGCAAAGCGAATCGTGGTGGACAGCGTGGAAAGCAACGCCATCGCCATTGGCGGCTCGGTACCGGCGCCCACTCTGCGCTGGCGCGAGGGCGAGGAGGTGGTCATCCAGGTGACCAACCGCCTGCCGGAGCCGACCTCGATCCATTGGCACGGGCTGCTGATCCAGGGCGTCATGGATGGCGCGCCGGGCTTCAACGGCTATGAGGCGATCCAGCCCGGCGAGACCTATACCTACCGCTTCCAGCTGCGCCAGGCGGGAACCTACTGGTATCATAGCCATTCCGGCCTGCAGGAACAGCAGGGCATGTATGGCGCCATTGTGATCGAGCCGGCGGGCCGCGAGCCGGCGCGCTATGACCGCGACTATGTCGTCGTGCTGTCCGATCACACGCAGGAGAACCCGCGCGCAGTGCTGCGCAACCTGAAGAGCCAGGAAGGCTATTACAATTACGGCAAGCGCACGCTGATCGACTTCTTCCGGCAGGCCGATAGGGAGGGTTTCAACGCCGCCCTCAAGGACCGGCTGGAATGGGGCGACATGCGGATGGACCCGACCGATCTGGCGGATGTCACCGGCTATGCCTTTCTGGTGAATGGCCG
>NZ_MPOB01000029.1 GCF_002148795.1 Oceanibaculum nanhaiense
TCGATATCGTTCAGGCCCGAACCGATGCCGAGTTCCTCGACCTCCTGCAGGGCGGCACTGACCTCCAGCTTGGGCTGCGCAATAAGCCGCTGCGTGATCAGGATGTCGTGTTCGGCCTCGAAGCGGGCGGAGATGTCGCCCTTCTCGCTGACGAACAGGGAGGCATCCATTTCGATCACATAGGGTGCCAGCCCCTGGAACCCGAACACACCATAGGTCCGTGACGGGTCGTCGGGCCGGAAATCATGCCGTATGCCGGCCTGGACATCCCAGAAATCGGCGATCATGCGGCTGTAGAGCAGCTGCACTTCCGCCTTCTCGACCGTGTCGTCGCGGACATATTCGCCCTCGGTCTTCAGGTACAGCTTCTGGACATCGCCGCCGATCCAGCCCTGCGCCTTCCACGCCACCGTATCCTGCCCGTCGCGCCAGCCATGCTCCAGCTGATCGACCAGCAGGCTGCCGAACAGCATGTCATGGCCGTCGGCCGCCAGCGACGGCCCGGAAGCCGCCAGCAGGAGGCCCAGACCGGCGAGCCCGTGCTTCAGCGCCCTGCTCATGCCCGGCCCTTTCCGCTGGCGTCGGCCGTGGGCCGTTCGACGATGAAGCGCGTCATCATGCCCGAGGCCATGTGGTACATGAGATGGCAGTGGAACGGCCAGTCGCCTGGCTCGTCCGCCGTCAGCAGGACCGACACTTCCTTGCCCGGCGGCACGATTACCACATGCTTCAGCGGCCGCCGGTCGGTCTCGCCATTCTCCAGCTCGACGAACATGCCGTGCAGGTGCATCGGATGCGCCATCATGGTCTCGTTCACATAGCGGATGCGCACCCGCTCGCCATAGGCCACCCGGACCGGCTCGCCCTGCTCGAACTTCCGGCCGTTCAGCGTCCAGATATAGCGCTCCATGATGCCGGACAGCCGCACCAGGATTTCCTGGCCGGGTTCGCGGTCGTCGCTATTCCTGGCAAAGGCCTTCAGATCGGCATAGGACAACGCCTTCTCGCCGGGCAGCGTGCCGGCCTGGTCCCAGCCGACAGGCGGCCCGCCATCCGCCGGAACGGGCGCAGCCATGGCGTGGCCGGCATGGGCGCCATGCCCTGCGGCGGTCGGTACGGGTGCCGCATGGTTCATTCCGCCATGCGCCATGCCGCCATGCGCAGCATGCCCTGGGGCACCCTGATCCATCGTCCCGTGATCCATACCCATGGCGCCGTGATTCATGTCGGACATGGCCAGGATGGCGCGCGGCCGCAGCGGTGGTATCTCCGCCTCCATGCCGGGCCGGGGCGCCAGCGTGGCGCGGGCATAGCCCGACCGGTCCAGCGGTTCGGCCATGATGATGAAGGCGCGATCCGCCTGCGGGCGGACGATCACGTCATAGGTCTCACCGACGCCGAAACGGAACTCGTGCGCCTGCACCGGCACCACGAACTGTCCGTCGGCGGCGATCACCGTCATCGGCAGGTCCGGGATGCGGACATCGAAGAAGCTCATGGCGGAAGCGTTGATGAAACGCAGCCTGATCCGCTCGCCCGGCTCGAACAGGCCGGTCCAGTTGTCCTGCGGACCGCGGCCATTCACCAGAAAGGCATAGCCGGTGACATCCGCCAGATCGGTCGGGTCCATCCGCATGTCGCCCCATTCCAG
>NZ_MPOB01000030.1 GCF_002148795.1 Oceanibaculum nanhaiense
TCGATATCGTTCAGGCCCGAACCGATGCCGAGTTCCTCGACCTCCTGCAGGGCGGCACTGACCTCCAGCTTGGGCTGGGCGATCAGCTGCTGGGTGATCAGGATGTCGTGTTCAGCCTCGAAGCGGGCGGAGAGATCGCCCTTTTCGCTGACGAACAGGGACGCATCCATTTCGATCACATAGGGTGCGAGCCCCTGGAACCCGAACACGCCATAGGTCCGCGATGGATCGTCCGGCCGGAAATCGTGCCGGATGCCGGCCTGGACATCCCAGAAATCGGCGACCATGCGGCTGTAGAGCAGCTGCACTTCCGCCTTCTCGACCGTATCGTCGCGGACATACTCGCCCTCGGTCTTCAGATAGAGCTTCTCGGCATCGCCGCCGATCCAGCCCTGCGCCTTCCACGCCACCGTGTCCTGCCCGTCGCGCCAGCCATGCTCCAGCTGATCGACCAGCAGGCTGCCGAACAGCATGTCATGGCCGTCGGCCGCCAGCGACGGCCCGGAAGCCGCCAGCAGGAGGCCCAGACCGGCGAGCCCGTGCTTCAGTGCCCTGCTCATGCCCGGCCCTTTCTGCTGGCATCGGCCGTCGGCCGTTCGACGATGAAGCGCGTCATCATGCCCGAGGCCATGTGGTACATGAGGTGGCAGTGGAACGGCCAGTCACCCGGCTCGTCCGCCGTCAGCAGAACCGACACTTCCTTTCCCGGCGGCACGATCACCACATGCTTCAGCGGCCGGCGCTCGGTCTCACCATTCTCCAGCTCGACGAACATGCCGTGCAGGTGCATCGGATGCGCCATCATGGTCTCGTTCACATAGCGGATGCGCACCCGCTCGCCATAGGCCACCCGGACCGGCTCGCCCTGCTCGAACTTCCGGCCGTTCAGCGTCCAGATATAGCGTTCCATGATGCCGGTCAGCCGGACCAGGATTTCCTGGCCGGGTTCGCGGTCGTCGCTATTCCTGGCAAACGCCTTCAGATCGGCATAGGACAGCGCCTTCTCGCCGGGCAGCGTGCCGGCCTGGTCCCAGCCGACAGGCGGACCCGACTTGTCCGGGCCCTTGCCGGCAGCGCCATGATCCATGCCTCCCATGGACATCTTGCTATGGTCCATCTTCCCCATCGGCATCTTGCTGTGATCCATGCCGCCCATGGGCATGTTGCCATGATCCATGCCGGCCATATCCATGCCCATGGCGCCGTGGTTCATGTCGGACATGGCCAGGATGGCGCGCGGGCGCAGCGCCGGTATCTCCGCCTCCATGCCCAGCCGGGGCGCCAGCGTGGCGCGGGCATAGCCCGAGCGGTCCAGCGGTTCGGCCATGATGGTGAAGGCGCGATCCTGCTGCGGTCGCACGATCACGTCATAGGTCTCACCGACGCCGAAGCGGAACTCATGCGCCTGAACCGGCACGACGAACTGGCCGTCGGCCGCGATCACCGTCATCGGCAGGTCCGGAATACGGACATCGAAGAAGCTCATGGCGGAAGCGTTGATGAAACGCAGCCTGACCCGCTCTCCCGGCTCGAACAGGCCGGTCCAGTTGTCCTGCGGGCCACGGCCATTCACCAGAAAGGCATAGCCGGTGACATCCGCCAGATCGGTCGGGTCCATCCGCATATCGCCCCATTCCAG
>NZ_MPOB01000031.1 GCF_002148795.1 Oceanibaculum nanhaiense
TTCGCGCCGATCTCCTCACGCAGATGCCGGAACACACCAAAATGGATGATGATGTCCATCACCAGATAGAAAAAAGCCCCAAGCGAGGCGATGCGGCTGAGGTCAAAGAAGACCGTCAGAAAGCCTGCGATCACAACGGTATAGACGAGTGTGTGGTCCTTGATCGTGCCCGGCATCCCGAAATGGCTGTGCGGGATCATCTGCATGTCGGTCAGCATCGCCAGCATCCGCGAGACCGCGAAAACACTGGCAATCAGACCCGACGCCGTGGCCACCAGCGCGAGCGCCACCGTCAGGTAGAAGCCGGTCTGGCCGAGGGCCGGCTGGGCTGCTTCGGCCAGCGCGTAGTCCTTCGCCGCCACGATGCGGTCGAGCGGCAGGCTGGACCCGACCGCAAAGGCGACGAGCAGATAGACGACAACACAGATCGCGATGGAGAAGACGATGGCACGCCCGACATTGCGGTGCGGGTCGGTAATTTCGGCGCCGCTGTTGGTGATGGTCGTGAAGCCCTTGAAGGCGAGGATCGACAGCGCGACCGATGCGACAAAGCCGCCAGCGCCGGCATCGCCGCCGGTTGCTTCGAACGAGATGCCGCTCGCCCAGAGCCCGGCCGCCCCGAACAGCGCAATGCCGCCGACTTTGAGAACAGCCATAATGATGGAGAACAGTCCGACCGACCGGTTGCCGGAGACATTCACGAGATAGGCGAAGACGATCAGCCCGACACCAATAACCGGTACCAGAATGCTATCCTGATCGCCGCCAAACGCCCGCAGCGTGTAGGTTCCGAAAGTGCGCGCAACGAGACTCTCGTTGATCACCATCGACAGCGCCATCAGCAGCGCGGCGCCAGCCGCAACCGTCGTCGGCCCATAGGCTTTCTTCAGGATCATCCCGATGCCGCCCGCAGACGGAAAGGCGTTCGACATCTTGATATAGGTGTAGGCGCTGAACGCGGTGACAATCGCACCCACGATGAACGAGATCGGGAAAAGCGGCCCGGCCAGTTGCGCGATCTGCCCGGTCAGCGCGAAGATCCCCGCACCGATCATGACGCCGGTGCCCATGGCCACCGCTCCGGAAAGGCTGATACTTCCTCTCTGGTATTCCTCGGCCATCGGACTCCTTTCTTTTGTTTTGTTTCCTGAAAAATCAATGCAGGCGGGGATCGCCTTTGTACCGGAGCGTGCCTGTAGTCACAGAACGACAAGGAGGCGCCAGAAGTTGCGCCTCCTTGCCTATGCTCCGATGATCAGTCTGTTTCCGCTCTGCCCTGGAAGGCGGTAAAACCGCTTGCCTAGAACGCGAACCGGATACCGGTCAGGAATGCGAGATTATCGACATCCTCGCCCTCGGCGCGGGCGAAGTCCGCCGTGTTGCCGAGGCTGCGGCTCCAGGAGATGCCGACATAGGGCGCGAACTTCCGCGTGATCTCGTAGCGCACGCGGAACCCGAGCTCGATATCGTTCAGGCCCGAACCGATGCCGAGTTCCTCGACCTCCTGCAGGGCGGCACTGACCTCCAGCTTGGGCTG
>NZ_MPOB01000032.1 GCF_002148795.1 Oceanibaculum nanhaiense
GGGGTTGTCTAATCGCTTCTGGGGCGTCAAGCATATTATTGCGTCGAGACGACGCTGCCGGGTGCATGGTTGTCTTCGCGGTCGACGTTGGTCGCCACATGATGGAGCTTCACGGGACGAGCCTTCAATGTGGACGACGCACTTTGCTGAGACAGCAGTGCAACCCCATCAGCGGAATGGCTCGGCTCACGTCCCGGCAGGGACGCCTCAGGCGTTCAGAATCTGAACGCTATTCGGAATTATGCCGTGGCTCCTGCATTCGGGTTGAAGAGCTCGCCGGTTTTGAGCATCGTATGCATTATCACCGCCAGTTTGCGCGCCACAGCCACGGCGGCACGTTTGAAGCCGATCCTCTCCCGGAGTTGGAGACCCCATGTCCGCAGGGTGCTGTCGGTTGAGCAGCGGGTCAGAATGACTGCCGCGGCTTCGTAGAGAAGCCCTCGCAGATGTCGATCCCCGCGTCGGGATATATGGCCGTCATAATCGACTTCTCCCGATTGGTATCGGCGGGTTGTCAAGCCGATCCAGGCGGCGACAGAGCGGGACTTCTTGAAGTTGTTTGGATCCTCAATGGCGGCGACGAAAGAGGTCGCGGTGATCACGCCGATACCGGGGATCGACATGAGGGTGCGGCAGGCTTGGCTTTCACGAGCGTCCGCAACCAATTGGCGCCCGAGCTCGGCAGCACGGATGCGAATGTCGCGCCAGGCGGCCAGCATCGGCAAGACGATGGAAGCAAGTTGATCGTGATCGACAAGAAGGTTCCGAACGTTCCTCTCGAACGTGGTTCCCTTGCCTGCGGGAACCACCAGACCGAATGTTTTCATAATTCCACGAATCTGGTTCGAAAGCTCAGTAGTGATCCTGACCAGCCGGGTCCGTGCAGCCACGAGCGTGCGTATCAGCATGCTGTCGTATCCTTTCACCCGCACCTCACGGAAGAACCCCACCTCTGCAAGATGCGCCAAACCATCGGCGTCGTTCGCGTCGGTCTTGTTCGAGGCCATGTCGAGCGCCGCCTTGGCATGGCGCGCATCGATACAGATCGCCGGCAACCCCTCTTCCTGAAGCGCATGATAGAACCAGACGGAAAGCGGGCCAGTCTCGAACACCACACGTTTGGCGGCGGGCGCCCGCTTGCGGACAAGCTCGGCAATGATCGTTGGGTTCGAGGCGCACTTGCCGCGCCAGATCCGCTTGCCTTCACGGCGGATCGACACCGCCGTCTCTTTCATCGACACGTCGAGACCGATATATTCTTCCATGGCTGTTCTCCATTTGATGCTGGGCCCGGCGTCAAGTCGTGAGCCCGTATTTCCATCCTATCGGGGAACAGCCACCCTCCAAGAATATGATCGGTGTTCAGGGCGACCGCTCCCGCGATTACCCCATGTGGACG
>NZ_MPOB01000033.1 GCF_002148795.1 Oceanibaculum nanhaiense
AGTGTCCGTCCGGGGAGTTTGTGAGTCGACAGAGTCGGTTGGCGATTCCGGCTTGCGGGGCTGGAATCGGCTGTGATTCCTTATCTGGCACCGAATCGCGAAGAGAGGTGCCGATGTGGACCGTTGAGAACCGCGCCCGCTACAACCGGGATCACCTGCGCTATCCAAGCGACCTGACCGACGAGGAATGGGCACTGATCGAGCCGCTGATCCCGCCGGGCAAGCCATGCGGTGGCAGGCGCACCGTCAACATGCGCGAGGTGGTCAACGGGCTGATGTATGTGCTGTCGACCGGTTGCCAGTGGCGGGCGATCCCGAAGGACCTGCCGCCCAAGAGCACGGTCTACGACTATTTCGACCTGTGGACCTGGGATCGCACGCTCGACCGCATCCATCACGCGCTCTATGTCGCCTGCCGCGAGCAGGCGGAGCGCAAGGCCTCCCCTAGCGCCGCCATCATCGACAGCCAGAGCGTGAAAAGCGCAGAAAAAGGGGGCGATACGACCCGCACGGCTACGATTCCGGCAAGAAGATCAAGGGCAAGAAGCGGCACATTCTCGTCGACACTCAGGGCCTGCTGATGCATGCGCTGGTCCATGCCGCCGACATCCAGGACCGCGACGGCGGGGTGGTGGTGATGGCCACCCTGTTTGGGCTCTATCCCTTTTTGCTCAAGCTCTATGCCGATGGCGGCTATCAGGGGGAGCAATTTCAGACGGGACTGAAGAAGGCCGTCGCCCAGGTCAATGTGGAGATCGTCAAACGGTCAGATCGGGCCAAGGGCTTCGTCGTGCTGCCCAAACGCTGGATCGTCGAGCGCACCTTCGCCTGGCTGGGACGATGCCGCCGCCTGGCCAAGGACTGGGAATGCCTCAACGCCAAGGCGCTCGCCTTCTTGAAACTCGCCTCCATCCGCCTCATGATCAGAAAGCTCTGCAATCAATCATAAAGTCTCCGGACAGACTCT
>NZ_MPOB01000034.1 GCF_002148795.1 Oceanibaculum nanhaiense
GGGCCCATGGCGGGGATATCGTCCTGACGGAGAACACGCCGCAGGGCTGCTGCTTCGAATTCCGCCTGCCCGCGCGTCCCGCAACCATGCCCGCAACCATGGCTGACGAGCAATGAGCGTTCACCTCCCCAGAATCGCCCTGATCGAGGATAATGACGACCTCAGGGAGGAGATGGTGTTCTTCCTGCAATCGCGGGGCTATGCCGCCTGGGGCGCATCCAGCGCGGAGGATTTCTGGAAGCGGCTGCACCGCAACCCGGTGGATATCGTGCTGGTCGATCTGGGCCTGCCGGGCGAGGACGGATTCAGCGTCATCGAATATCTGAACGAGATGTCCGGCTTCGGCCTGATCGTGGTCAGCGCGCGCGGCGGGCAGCCGGAAAGGCTGCGCGGGCTGACGCTCGGTGCCGATATCTATCTGGTAAAGCCGGTGAATTTCGCCCGGCTGGCGGAGGAGATCGACAAGCTGTGGGCGCGTATCCAGGGCGATGGCGCGTCGGAAGCCACGGCCCCGCAGGACACGGCCCCGCCGCAGAAATGGTCGCTCGACGCGGCGCATTCCTGCCTGATCGATCCCGATGGCAAGGCGCTCAGGCTGACCGCGCAGGAATTTTCCCTGCTGCAGATCCTCTACCGCAACCCCAGCCAGGTCTATGCGAAGGAGATCCTGCACGACCAGCTGTT
>NZ_MPOB01000035.1 GCF_002148795.1 Oceanibaculum nanhaiense
CCACGATGGCTAAAGCGAAGTTTGAACGGAACAAGCCGCACTGCAACATTGGGACGATTGGCCATGTTGACCATGGCAAGACGTCCCTGACGGCAGCGATCACGAAGGTTCTGGCGGAGGCTGGCGGCGCGACGTTCACGGCGTACGACCAGATCGACAAGGCGCCGGAAGAGAAGGCGCGCGGCATCACGATCTCGACGGCTCACGTTGAGTACGAGACGGCGAACCGGCACTATGCGCACGTCGATTGCCCGGGCCATGCTGACTATGTGAAGAACATGATCACGGGTGCGGCGCAGATGGACGGCGCCATCCTGGTGGTGTCGGCGGCCGACGGCCCGATGCCGCAGACCCGCGAGCACATTCTGCTGGCCCGCCAGGTTGGCGTTCCGGCGATCGTGGTGTTCCTGAACAAGTGCGACATGGTCGACGATCCGGAGCTTCTGGAGCTGGTCGAGCTTGAGGTTCGCGAGCTGCTGTCGAGCTACGATTTCCCGGGCGACGACATTCCGATCGTGAAGGGCTCGGCGCTGGCGGCGCTGGAAGACAGCGATCCGAAGCTGGGCCGCGAGGCGATCCTGGAGCTGATGGCCGAGGTCGATCGCTACATCCCGCAGCC
>NZ_MPOB01000036.1 GCF_002148795.1 Oceanibaculum nanhaiense
CCCAGCACGATGTACTGGCTGGCATCGTCGGCCACCACATAGTTCTGGCCGGCGCCGCCGGTGATGGTGGTCGAGCCGATGATCGAGGCGAACTCGATATTGTCGAGTTGCAGGCTGGAGCCCGACGGCATGCTGCGCATGTCGATGACGAAGGCCTCCGACTGCTCGCCCCCGGTCGTGCCGGAAATGACGATCGGCGTGCCCGGCACAGTGGTGCCCGTGCTGGTCGGCACGATGGTGCGCACATCCAGCGTGCTGGTCTCGGCCAGATTGGTGAGGAAGGTCTGCGCCCCACCGACCAGCTCGGTCTGGGAGGTCGAGCCGCGTGCCTCGATGGAGGTCACCAGGCTGCCCAGCGCATCGGTCGGGTTCTGTGCCTGGCTCGGCCCTTCCGAGGTCAGGCTGGTACCGCCCGGCAGCGTCGCGGTGACGACATTGCCATTGTTGTTGCTGTTCTGCACGATCGGCGCCGAGCCCGGCGTGCTGCCATTGTTGGTGATCGTCTCCGCCTGGGTATTCTCGCCGGAACCGGGCGTCGTCGGTGTCGTCGGCGTCACCACGACAGGCGGCGTGGT
>NZ_MPOB01000037.1 GCF_002148795.1 Oceanibaculum nanhaiense
ATCTGCCAGATTTCGGTGACGAAGGGCAGCAGCAGGACCAGCGCCGCCCGGCACAGATCGAGCGCGACCAGAAGCCGCCGCCGCGGCCAGCGGCCGGCAAGCGCGCCCGCCAGCGGCGCGACGCCGACATAGGCGACCATCTTCAGGGCCAGCGCGGTGCCGAGCACCGCCCCGGCATCGGCGCCGGCGAGATCGTAGGCCAGCAGGCCGAGCGCCACCGTGGTCAGGCCGCTGCCGAGCAGGGAGAGTATCTGCGCGGCGAACAGGTGCCTATAGATACGGTTCGCCAGAATGTCGAGCATGTCGCGCCGCCTTCAGAGGTAGCGGGTGATTTCCTTGAATTCGGCAAGATGGTCCTGCCCGTCGCCGGCCACCGCGCTGTCCAGGCAATGGTCGATATGGTCGCGGATCAGGACGCGCTTGGCCTCGCTGATCGC
>NZ_MPOB01000038.1 GCF_002148795.1 Oceanibaculum nanhaiense
CCCGATTACTCGACTACTTTGGCGACGACGCCGGCGCCGACGGTGCGCCCACCTTCGCGGATCGCGAAGCGCAGGCCCTCATCCATGGCGATCGGCGCGATCAGCTTCACTTCCATGGCGATATTGTCGCCCGGCATCACCATCTCGGTGCCTTCCGGCAGAACAACCTCGCCGGTCACGTCGGTGGTGCGGAAGTAGAACTGCGGACGATAGTTGGAGAAGAACGGCGTGTGACGGCCACCCTCTTCCTTCGTCAGAATATAGGCCTCGCACTTGAAGCGCGTGTGCGGCTTGATCGTGCCCGGCTTCGACAGAACCTGGCCGCGCTCCACATCCTCGCGGCCAACGCCACGCAGCAGCGCGCCGATATTGTCGCCAGCCTCGCCGCTGTCCAGCAGCTTGCGGAACATCTCGACGCCGGTCAC
>NZ_MPOB01000039.1 GCF_002148795.1 Oceanibaculum nanhaiense
CCACGCAGCAGCGCGCCGATATTGTCGCCCGCCTCGCCGCTGTCCAGCAGCTTGCGGAACATCTCGACGCCGGTCACAACCGTCTTCGTGGTGTCCTTCAGGCCGACGATCTCGACTTCCTCGCCAACCTTCACGATGCCGCGCTCGACGCGGCCGGTCACCACCGTGCCACGGCCGGAGATCGAGAACACGTCCTCGATCGGCATCAGGAACGGCAGGTCCTTCGCACGCTCCGGCTGCGGGATGTAGCGATCGACCTCGGCCATCAGCTCCAGGATCGCCTCGCGGCCCAGCTTCGGATCGCTGTCTTC
>NZ_MPOB01000040.1 GCF_002148795.1 Oceanibaculum nanhaiense
CCACGCAGCAGCGCGCCGATATTGTCGCCAGCCTCGCCGCTGTCCAGCAGCTTGCGGAACATCTCGACGCCGGTCACCACCGTCTTCGTGGTGTCCTTCAGGCCGACGATCTCGACTTCCTCGCCAACCTTCACGATGCCACGCTCGACGCGGCCGGTCACCACCGTGCCACGGCCGGAAATCGAGAACACGTCCTCGATCGGCATCAGGAACGGCAGGTCCTTCGCGCGCTCGGGCTGCGGGATGTAGCGATCGACCTCGGCCATCAGCTCCAGGATCGCCTCGCGGCCCAGCTTCGGATCGCTGTCTTC